>CAYXYO010000143.1:0-9056 GCA_964469365.1 uncultured Desulfobacterales bacterium
TATTGAGGAGGCAGGAGGGACGCAAACTGGAGTTTGTCATTGACCCGCACAATCCGGTGCCCGGTTTTGTGGGCAGCAGTCCTGCCATGACGGAAATCTTCAAACTTATCAAGAAGGTAGCCCAGGTTAACTGCAATGTGCTTCTTGAGGCGGAGACAGGCACGGGCAAACAGGTGGTGGCACGGGCCATACATGATCTCAGTCTCAGGAGCAGAAAACCCTTTGTCTATTTCAATTGTGGCGGCTTTGCCGAAGACCTGATATGCAATGAGCTTTTCGGCCATGAGAAAGGTGCCTTTACCGGGGCAAACAGCCTTAAAAAAGGTCTATTTGAGACAGGGGCCGGAGGCACAATACTCCTTGACGAGATTGGCGAGATGCCCATGTCAATGCAGGTCAAACTCCTCCATGTACTCCAGGAGCGCCAGATCATAAGGGTGGGGGGCAATCGTCCCATTGACCTGGATATTCGCATTATTGCGGCTACCAACAGGGACCTTGAAAAGGAAATCGCCAGGGGCAGGTTCAGGGAAGACCTCTTTTACCGTCTGAATGTTGTGCGGATACAGATACCAAGCCTTGCCAGGAGAAAGGAGGACATACCTGTCCTGGCAGAGTACTTTATAGAGAAGTATAACAAGGCCTTTGGCAAGAATGTAAAGGAGATTTCCCCCCATGTCCTGAAGTATCTCCTGAGATATGCCTTCCCGGGCAATGTAAGGGAACTGGAAAATATGATTCAGCGCGCGGTTGTCCTTGCAGAAGATGATGAAATTCGTCTTTCAGATATGCCTGACGCTGTAAGAAGCCTCGCCTGGGAAGATATGGAGGAACTGAACAACGAACCCCTTGTCCCCCTGGAAGACATGGAGCGCGCGTATATATCAAAGGTTCTTGAGCTTACTGACTACAACAAGAAAAAGGCGAGCGACATCCTGAAGCTTCCCAGAACCACTTTGTGGAGACGTATGAAACAGTTCGGTCTTGACAGGAAAAAGTAAGTTTCCATATTGAAACGTCAGTTGGGCGTTGATGTTAATGTTCTTTAATTACATTTAGTTACCCCTCTAACGCCCCCTGTTCATTTTGAAACATGGGCAGGGCCGCATATCTGTTCAAAAGAGAGAAAAAACCTCCCGAAACATTATTCCCGTATCTTTTTCATGCTAACATGGTGAAAATAAAGCTTTAATTTTATTTTACCATGTTGTTACATTTTATGGCGCGTGGCATCATCGTTGCACTTCCAACGGTTATCATCCTGAAAAATAACCCGTTCGTTCAGGAAATAAGAACCCAAGGAGGCTGCGACATGAAAAGAGAACTGCTGGATTCAGGTTGACACGGGTATCGGGAGTCTGAATTTGGTCAGATCCTGATATCACATTGATATTTATAGTTATTTTAGTCAAATTATGTCTGATTCAAAGACATCAAGTTAGAGGGAGGTTTAACTTATGTGGCACATGTATCTTCCTATTGCGGGAAATAGTGTAAACATACTTGTAATATTCGGTCTTGGAGGCTTTGTCGGTCTTCTGTCCGGGATTTTTGGAGTAGGTGGAGGTTTCCTTATGACTCCGCTTTTGATGATGTTCGGCATCCCGCCCACTGTGGCGGCTGCTTCTGACTCCTGCCAGATTGTGGGAGCGTCAACATCCGGTACCCTTGCCCATTGGAGGCTTGGCAATGTGGATGTGAAAATGGGGCTTCTTCTGCTTGTGGGCGGTATCGTCGGCGGCACTGTAGGCGTTCAGATCATCAAACTGTTGAGAGCCGCGGGCAATGCTGACTTTCTTATCAGCATCACCTATGTAATTATGCTGGGCGGCGTAGGTTCTTACATGTTTTTTGAAAGCCTTCAGGGCCTAAAAAAGGCCAGGGCCGAAGTCCAGGATGTGGATGAAAAGCCGGAAGATACCGGTTCCGGCGGATTTCTCTCAAAACTTCCGTTCCAGACCGATTTTGTGACCTCTGGAAGCAGGATTTCCATGCTGCTTCCCCTGGTGTTTGGAGTCCTCGTAGGCATCCTGGCTGCGATCATGGGTGTCGGCGGCGGATTTATCATGGTCCCGGTGATGGTTTACCTGCTTCGCATGCCAATGCATGTTGTTGTCGGAACAAGTCTTTTCCAGATTCTTTTCACATGCGTGAATGTCACAATCATGCAGGCATACAGCAACCATACGGTTGATTTCATCCTTGCAGTGCTTCTGCTCCTCGGTTCCACCATAGGGGCCCAGGTAGGTACATCCCTGGGGAAAAAGCTCAAGGGCGATCAGCTCAAGATATTGCTTGCCATTATCGTGCTGGCTGTCTGTGTGAAGATGCTTTATGGCTTGCTTGCAACCCCTGATATCATGGTTGCCATTGCAGGCGGACATTAAAAAAGGAGGTCATGCTGATGAAATACAGTAATTTTCAGGTTAACGGCGTTTCTGTCAGGATGTCACTGATAGTCGCTTTGTTTTTTATGGTTATATCAGCAGGATATCTGTGTTCTTCTGCCATGGCGGAGTCCATGAAAATATCTGCTGAACCATCCGAGTTTAAGATAAGCGCATTTTATAATGGGGCTGTAATGCATGTCACCGGCGAGATTCCCAAAGGTACGGAAGTCGCGGTTCGCGTAAAAGGCGCGGGAACAGAGGTGCATCTGAAGAAAAAGGGCAAGGTAGGCGGTGTGCTGTGGATGAATACAGGCAAGGTTATATTCAAAAATGTTCCTGATGTGTTCATGCTTTATACAACACAGGCCCTGGTCTCCAAACTTGATGACCCGGCCCTGAACCTTGGTTACTGGTCTGTCAGGGATGAGATTGAGATGGAACCTGCCACTGAGGATAAAAAGTTCCTTTTCGGAGAGTTTATCAAACTTAACGAGGCGAACAAGGTCTATCTCATAGACAAGGATTCCGTGACATATGGCGATGCCGGCGGGATGAGGAAGTTCAGTGTTGACGTAAGGATTCCCCCAAAAATGAAACCTGGAAAATATCAGGTGGAGGCATTTGCCGTCAGGGACGCAACTGTTGTAGCCAGCGCTACCGCTCCATTTTCTCTTGAGCAGACAGGACTCCCGCGCTGGATATCCGAACTGGCCTTTAATCATGCACTGCTTTTTGGCATCATGTCCGTGTTTGTGGCTATTGCCGCGGGGCTTGCCATTGGTATGATATTCAGGGGCGGTGGTGGAGCGCATTAATCAAAACTCTGACAAGGGTGTCTTGAAACATGGTATGTGTGGCCCGGCGCGGGCAGTAATGAAATTAAAAACCCACGCTATCTGAAATATGTGAGTTTTCTGTTTTCGGCAACTGTGAGGCAGAGGGTCAGAAATACAGTTTCGCAAGACACCCCAAAACCCGTGGAGAGTCCTGATGTTAAATGACATTAAAGAGTGGCTTTTAGAGAGACTCCTGAACAGGCAGGTCGGCAGGGATATTTCCTTTGAGACGCTGTTTGGAAAGTTCAGGGAGATCCTGTCCCTGAACAACAGGGTCCTTGAGCTGATTGCCGGGGCCAATGACAAACTTGGCGGCGATTATATTTTTGACCGCAACTATATCGAGACAACCATCAGGGAGATTACTTCTGATGTCAAGGCCCTTGTGTATGCCCTGGGTGATATTTCAGGTGGCAGGTATATGGCTCTCCGCGGGTGTTTTGACCGGATAGAACAGGATATTAACGATATTCTTGCCGGAAGGCCGGCAAGTTCCGAAAAGGATCTGGTCCTGCCTTACAGCAGGATAAACAAGGATTTTATAAATGAGGTGGGCGGTAAAAACGCTTCCATCGCCCAGGTGGGTAATTATACGAGGATAAAAATACCCGAAGGTTTCGCAATAACTGCCAGGGCCTTTTACACCTTCATGGATACAGAGGATTTGGGTGCGCAGATAAAAGAGGTGTCCGACGCCTGGAACAGGGGGGTCATTCCCACGGAACGGGCATCGTCAGAGATCAGGAACCTTATACAGATAACGCCTCTCCCACAGGAGCTGCAAAGGGCGATTAATGATGCGGTCAAGGCAGTGAAAAAACGCCTTGATGATGACAATATCTTTTTTGCGGTAAGGAGCAGCGCATGGGGGGAGGATAGCGAACACTCCTTTGCAGGGCAGTATCATTCAGCCCTGAATGTGCCTGGCAGGAAGGTGGTCAACGCGTACAAGGAGGTGGTGGCCAGCCTGTTTAATGTCTCTGCAATGGAGTACAGGCGGCATTCCGGGTTTCTCGAGGAGGAGGCTGTCATGCCTGTGGCGTGTCAGCATATGATCGACGCCGTATCAAGCGGCGTAATGTACACATATGACCCTGTAAAGCCGTCTGATGAAACAATGGTAATAACTTCCACATGGGGACTGGGGGCGCCTGTCGTTTCAGGTCGTGTTTCTGTGGACAGATTTATCGTTACAAGACATATACCCCATGAGATTAAAGAACTGCAGATTGTCCACAAACCCGTTGCCCTGCATCTGACTGCCGACGGGGGAACCTGCGAGGAGCCTGTGCAGTTTGAGCGGCAGGAGATGCCTTCTCTTACCACTGAACAGATTTTTAACCTGGCTGAAACAGGCATTATAATAGAAAAAAATTTCCGCAAGCCACAGGATATAGAGTTTTCATTTGACAACAGCGGCGAGCTTGTGCTGCTTCAGACAAGACAGCTTACCCTGCATGGCCTTGACGCTCCTTCAGCCACCGAGCTTGCGGATATAAGGGAACGCTATGAGGTCATTCTTGAAGGAAGGGGAATAACAGCCCAAAGCGGCATAGCATCAGGCATTGTTCATATTGTAAAGGACGAAAAGGATTTGCACAAATTCCCTGCCGGGGCCATCCTCGCTGCGCCTTTTGCGACGCCAAAGCTCGCGGAAGTGCTTCACAGGGCAGGCGGACTTGTAACCGATACCGGCTCTGTTACCGGACATCTTGCCACAGTCGCCAGGGAATACAGGGTGCCGGCCCTTTTTAACTGCAAGGGCGCCACCGACATATTGAAGGAGGGAGAGGATATTACCCTGGACGCTGATGAGGCTGTGATATACCGGGGACATGTGAAGGAACTGCAGTATTATCATCTTGCCGAGGAATCAATTGGAGAGACCTATGAGTACAGGTTGCTGAGAAGGCTGTTGAAAAAGATAGAGCCACTTAACCTGACGGATCCTTCAGAGAAAAATTTCAAACCGGAATCGTGTCAGACCCTGCATGATATTACACGTTTTGTCCATGAAAAGGCTGTTGATACCATAATTGACTTTAACTATTACAACCCGGTTGCCAGTGACGCCTCGGCAGCCAAGCTGAAAATGGATATTCCCCTTGATCTGATTGTCATAGATATTGGCGGCGGACTCAGGGAAGGCGTTGAACTCTCAGGTAAACATAACGAGATTACACCTGAAGACCTGCAATCAAGGCCCATGATATATATCGTAAATGGCATGAAACACCCTGGAGCATGGAGTAATGCCCCTGTTTCAGTGGATATGTCCAGCTTTATGTCAAGTCTTTCCCGAACTTTTTCAGCGGAATTTGCAACTCCAAGGCAGGTTGGCCAGAATCTTGCTGTTATATCTTCAGAATATGTGAATCTGAGTCTAAGACTTGGATATCATTTTACAATGATTGATGCATATGTATCAGATAATATTAATGACAACTACGCCTATTTCAGATTTTTCGGCGGAGTTACCGGCCTTGACCGACGGGCGAGGCGCGGAAAATTCATAGAAGCGGTACTGTCAGACTACCATTTTCGTACAAGTCTGCAGGGGGACCTGGTGGTCGGAAGAATCAAGAAGCTGGACGAACGGGAAATGCTTGAACGTCTCTATCTGCTTGGTCTCCTTGTAAGTATTACGAGACAACTGGATGTGAAGATGGTCAATGACGGCAGGATAGCGTTTTATAAAGGTAAAATTAAGGAATTAATGGAGGAATACCATGGAAAATAATGCGATGGAGATACTTATACTGGATGATGAGCCTATTGTAAGCAAGCGCCTCAAACCTTCCCTTGAGAAAAAAGGGTACAGGGTGGAGACTTTTACTGACAGCATGAGCGCCCTGAAACGTGTCAGAGAGAAACAGTTTGACATAGTGATAACAGACCTCAAGATGGAAGGCGTCAGTGGAATGGAGTTTCTGACAGAGGTGAAAGAACTTTGGCCTGATACTGAAGTTATTGTTATTACAGGGTTTGCTACCATGGATACTGCCAAGGAATCCTTTCAGAAAGGCATCTTTGACTTCCTGGCAAAACCTTTCAAACTCGGAGAGATCAAGGAAGTGATCCGCAAGGCAGAGGAAAAGATAAAAAAGAACCGTGGTGGAAATTAACTGTGTGTTTCAATATGAAACTTTCAATTTGAAACTTAAAACATGTACAGGGATGCAGGTGATATTATGAAAAAAACCCTTTTATATCTTGATGAGAATTTACAGTCCAGTATTGCATTGCGTTATGCGGATTATCTGAGCAGGATGATGGATATTGATTTGCATATATTGCATGTGGAAGAGACTGACAGCAAGGAACAGGCAGGTACCGGCTGGGTGAGACGGAGCTGGGAAGCCGGTATTATTGAAAACGGCACACAGGCCATCAACCGTCTTATGAAGACTGAAAAGATCAAGTGCCGCATTACCGGCTCGCCAATAATCCTGACAGGAGACAAGGAATATGAGGTGCTTTCCGAGATAAGACGCGGAAATTATGATCTTTATATGGAAGGCCATCTCGATACTGGAAATGCTGACCGGTTTTTTGATGTAATCTCTTCAAAACGGTATCAGCAGACATCATGTCCCAAGATGATGGTGAAAAACCTTACTGTGTCAGACACGTCCGCCCTGTTTCTCGGAGACGGGGTGGATCATGTGAAGCTGGTTGAAAACTATATTGCTCTTGCCGGGAATTCCGGCTTTGGAACAGAGATTATATATTTCAAGTTCAGAAATCAGGAAAATCTGACCTTCTCAGGCGTGCAGGATGGGGGGAGCGCCATAACAGAGACGGCTGACAGGCTGGAACAGGCCGGCATTAAATGCGGAGAGTCAAAGGTTATATGCGGCACGCCTGAACAGGCCGGGGACTTCCTGAGAAACCATGCCTTTGTCGCGTCCACGCTGCCTGTGAGAAAATCCCTCAGGATGGAAGTGATGGCCCATTGTCCGGCCTCTCTGCTTCTGCTTTGATATTTAAAGTAGTTATGGCAGTAGGCATGACGCCTTGAAAAGAGAAGGCTTCCAGGTCACGCACTGAATCAATGTTGCCCGGATAAGGGCAGCTTCAAGGGATTATTAGCTCAACCTGTTGTATATAAGGAGAAATAAAATGAGAATTGTCGCCGCTGTTGACAGCAAGGAATACAGTAAAAGCATTATAGATACAGTTGCCAGAATCGCTTCCAATACATGGGCGGATCTGACAATACTTGGCATACAGTCCAGGGGAGATGCACCGGACTCAGGTCTTGTGAACGCCCTTAACGGATACAAGGAACAGATTTTTGCCTGCGCCGGCGCTGACGGCCCCTATGCCCCGGTTTCCTTTGGAGATCTTGCTCAGGACGGTTCAGGGGGGTGGTCAACCTCATCTGACGGCAGAAAAAACTTCAGGGTTGTTATACGCGCTGGCACGGCTTCAAAAATAATCCTTGAGGAGACAGGCCGCTCCGATGCTGATCTCCTGGTCATGGGATGCACCGGAGGCATGGACTGCGAGTGGGATGGTGAGGTTAACCTGCCCCAGAAGGTTGCGAGAAACGCAGAATGTTCTGTCCTGGTCATCAAGAATTCCACAAGCACGGAACAGGTTGTCTCCTTTCTCGACCAGACCAATGTAAGCCAGGAGTCCCTGGAGATGATTAACCAGCTTGTCACTGTGAACAACGCGGGACTCAAGATAGTCGGTCTCAATAATCCCAAAAAAGGGGTTGTCGGCAAGGGGGATGTTGAGGGCAAGATGGTCGAGATACTTAAATATTATAATGAAAGGGATATTGGCGCGTGGATCAAGCTCATAGACAGCTCACAGCTTGAGGAGTATGTGGCGCAGTCCACCAGGGAAGGCATGGTGGCCCTTTGGATGGGCAAGGAGTCCTTTTTAAGCAAGGTGTTTTCAACAGGCCTCCTTGACAAACTGATTACCTATTCCCAGTCCTCTGTTCTGATTCTGAGATAGCCTGCCTTCTTCAACTATGACATGCGGCGGGGCGGATTTTACCGCCCCGTCTTCATTTCCCCGGGCAGTTTTATGAAGTTATATGCATCGACACGCATAGGGGATGGCAAGAGCGCGGGCCGGGAAATAGAAAACCGCCTGCCTTGCCCGGCAAGATGCGCCTTGAAAAGACCGCAGACCCTGCAGCCCCTCTTAATGCGATTGTTGTGTGTTTTTTCTTGTTAATTCCAACATGTTGAAAGCTTTCTTACGCTACGCAATTTTCAAAGTTTTCATTCATCCACTCCTGCGGATTTAATGATATTTCTTTCTTTTCCTTTATCTGTTTACGCTTGGATGGAAGCTCCTTTTCTGCCATTCGTTTTTTTGGCGTGACGATGGAGAATAAGCTTACCATTCGCCACAATCGCGCGAATTATGGATTTTGCTTCATCGTCTGAAATTTCGCTCGATTGGTCAAATTTCATATTTTAAAAAGCAAATATTTTATTGACCAATGCGCAAGTTTTTTGAGCGGCGCTGGAGATTCTTGCACATATCGACCAGAGTCTCTTGCCGGTGTGAAGTGCCGGCGGAACAGCGGTCAAGTGCACCCGCTTGTTATATGATATTTTTCTTTGAAATCATGTCCACCACCTGACGGACATCAGCTAAACATCAGCGTCCTTTAGGATTTTTTGTAGCACAATCACATCTCCCATTTTTCTTTTCACGTGCAATCTTTTCCAGAATTGTTGATTTGTCATTATTGATAAAATCATTTTCAATTTGCCTTTTAGTATACTGAAAACAGTAGCATACCAATTCATTATCTCTGAATTCAGTTTGTTCTTGGTCAAGCCTAATCATCATGTTTTTC
>CAYXYO010000144.1:0-10477 GCA_964469365.1 uncultured Desulfobacterales bacterium
CCTGTTTTCCATCAGCTTTGAGACAAGCTATGTAAATGCGGTAAAGATAATGCATCTTGCAGGCATTCCCCCAAGGCGGGATGCAGTTACCAATGATACGCCACTTGTGATTGCCGGGGGAGTTGCCACCCAGATAAATCCTGAACCCTTTGCGCCTTTTGCAGACGCCTTTTTGCTTGGTGATTTTGAGGCAATGGAGCCTTCCCTTGTATCTTTTTTGAGGGAGATGTCGTTTCCTGCTCAAAACAGGTATGAACGGTCTGAAATCCTGGGGAAATTTGTTTCCATGGTCCCCGGAGTATATCTGCCTGGTTCTTACACCCCTGTTTACAGCAAGGCAGGTTTTTTGAATGAGTGGCAGATGGAAACAGGCATGCCATTTCCTGTGCCAGCCGTACGGTTCCGGGAGAAATTGCGTGTTGCGCCCCATACCGTGATTACAACTCCGGGGGCTGCCTTTCCTGATATGTGCAGCATAGAACTTGTGAGGGGGTGCGGCAGGGGGTGCAGGTTCTGCGCGGCGGGCTTCATATACCGGCCACCAGGACAATGGGATGGGGATGCGGTTGCCAGCGCCATTGAAAAGGGCAGGGCGCTTACAGAGAGGATAGGGCTTGTCGGCCTTGAGTTTACATCATCAGAAAGGTTGTCGGAACTTTGCGGGGTTCTGAATGAATCAGGCGCAAAGATCTCCTTTTCCTCCATCAGGATTGATGCCGTAACCCGTGAATTTGCCGAAATCCTGAAACGCTCTGGTGTAAAAACCGCCACCATCGCGCCTGAGGCAGGTTCTGAAAGGATGCGCAGGGCAATCAACAAGAATCTTTCTGACGAACAGATAATGGAAGGGGTCGCAAGACTTGCCTCGGCAGGCATACCAAATCTCAAGCTCTATTTCATGATAGGGCTTCCAGGCGAGGAGATGGAGGATGTGGAGGCCATTGTCGCCCTGTCGGACAGGATTTTCAGGACCATGCTTGAAGCCGGTCGTAAGAGGGGCAGGCTGGGGAAGGTGACCGTCTCTGTCAACAGCTTTGTTCCCAAGGCGTGGACTCCCATGCAGTGGGCGGCCTTTGAAACAGGAAAGCTGCTGAAAGATAAAAGACGTTATCTTAAAAAGGCCCTTGGCGGCAGGGCAAATTTCAGAATCAGGATGGATTCATATGAAAACGCCCTGCTGCAGGCCGTGTTGAGTCGCGGAGACAGGAGACTTGCAGAGGTTGTGGAGAAGATGGCTGTTCGCAATATCCCTTTCAGGCAGGCGTTTTCATTGGCAGGATGTAAAATTGAGGATTTCACAAGGGGGCGTTTCAGGGATGAGAAATTTCCCTGGGAGATAGTTGGACATCCTGTCAGCAGAAGTTATCTCCTGAGGGAGTGGGAGAGGTCTCTGGAGAAAAGGGAGACACCATTTTGTTCTGAGAGGTGCAGACAATGCGGGGCCTGCGGCAGCAGGAAAAACCGTTCCGTCACGATCGTGGACTGAAGGATGGTGAAAATACAGACTGAAGGGCAGTTCAAGGACTTGGATTCTCTGGATGGCCTGTAAACTAAAAAGGAATGATAATATATGAATTTATCCGGTTTTTTAGGAACGACCCCTCTTTTCAAGGGTCTTCCCGATGATATACTTGATGAAATTACGGCAATTTCCAGGGTGAAGGCAGTGAACAGGGAACAGGTTGTCTTTAATGAAGGCGATGAGGCCCATGGTTTTTATATAGTTCTGGAAGGCATGGTGAAAATCTGCAAGCTTTCGTCAGAGGGCAAGGAACAGATTCTCCACATCTTTGGCCCTGGCGAGCCCTTTGGCGAGGTGGCGGTTTTTGCCGGAGGTGTCTTTCCTGCGAATGCCATTGCCCTTTCCGAAGGAAAAATAATCTTTACAGACAGGCGGGAGTTTGGCGGACTTGTAAAACGTCACCCGTCACTTTCATTTAATATGCTTGCCATCCTCTCCATGAGGCTCAGGAAATTTGCCGCAATCATAGAAAATCTTTCGCTCAAGGAGGTGCCTGGCCGCCTTGCTGCATTCATACTTATGATGAGCGGGGAAAGGGGGAACCAGGATACCTTCCAGCTTGACATGACAAAGGGACAGGTTGCCAATACCCTTGGCACAACTCCGGAGACGCTTTCAAGGATACTGAAACTCATGCACGAAAGGGGCTGCGTTTCCTACAGGAAAAAGACCGTATCCATCCTTGACAGACAGATGCTGGAAGACCTGTCAGAAGGCATTGAAAAAATCAGATGAAATTCAGAGTAAATTATGGCTGTCCGGTAGTTTAGTTAGCCAAGACATGTTTGTGTAAGGTTCAGTTGCGGCAATCATCCAGTTAAGAATGTTATGTAAATACAAAAAGTTTTCCCTGCTTTTCCATTATGTTGGGAAGAGTACAGGTTGAACTCGAAAATCTAGTTTGTAATAGTTTGAAAAATGCAGAAAAAACAGCCTGACGATATAGTCGTCCGACCACCATTCCGCTGGTGTTTCACGCTGTCAACATATTCGAGGCAGGGGATTGCCATGGAGTGCGGCCATTATTCTTGAGCCGCCTGCCGAGGTTTTCATGGTGACCCTGCCAGGATTGTCCCTGCCTGTGACCCTGCCTGTTATGGCAGCCTCTCTTCCATGGGGAAATGAACGCATGATGTCCAGTGCCTTGCCGGCATGGGCCTCTTCCACGATAAGCAGCATTTTCCCTTCATTGGCAAGATAGAGCGGGTCAAGCCCCAGTATTTCACATGCTGCCCTGACCTCCTGCCTTACCGGCACGGCTGCCTCTTCGATTTCCATGGATACGCCTGAATCGGCTGCTATCTCGTTCAGTGCTGTGGCGAATCCTCCTCTGGTAGGGTCGCGCATTACATGAACCGCATCTTCAGGAATGTGGTTTAGCAGCCTTTTCACCATATCATGCAGCGGTGCGGTATCGCTTTGGATGTTTCCCGTCAGGGACATCTCCGCCCTGGCGGTCATGATTGTTATTCCATGATCGCCGCAGCTCCCTGATATCAGTATGGCATCTCCGGGCCGGGCATTGCCTGACGAGATATCTCTCTCCATGGGCAGGAAACCCGCGCCGGATGTGTTTATGAATATCCTGTCGCAACTTCCCCCTGGCACAACCTTTGTGTCTCCGGTTACAACCGGTACCCCGCATTTGTCAGATGCCCTGCCTATGGAATCAACTATCAGTTCCAACTCATATATGGACAGACCCTCTTCAATAATAAACGCGAGGCTCAGACAGACAGGTTCGGCGCCTCTCATGGCAAGGTCGTTTATCGTGCCGTGAACTGCGAGACAGCCTATGTCGCCACCTGGGAAAAAGAGCGGGTCAACAACGTAACTGTCTGTGCTGAAGGCAAGTTTTGACATGTTTGGAAAGTCGGTTACGGCGCAGTCTTCCAGGGGGGCGGTGCCGGATATATGACCAAGCCTGTCTGTTATCCTTTCCCTTACAAGCCTGTTTGAGGCAATGCCCCCGCTTCCATGGTCAAGCTGTACTGTTTCACCTGTTCCGGTTTTGTCCTTCATCATAATTTCTCCATGCCGTACCTGTAGTATGCGGCGCAGGTCCCTTCCCCTGAAACCATGCATGGCCCGGCCGGTTTTTCAGGTGCGCACGCCTTGCCAAAGAGCGGACATTCATCAGGGGTTGCCACGCCCCGGAGTATCTCGCCGCATCTGCATCCCGGCGGATCAAGGTTCTCATATTTTCCCGGCGGAGTAATAAAGAGCGCGTCAAAATCCCTGAACTCTTCCCTGATGGCAAGACCGCTGTTTCTGATTTTTCCAAGTCCGCGCCATTCAGCGTCCGTTGTCCTGAACACCTGTTCTGTTACAAGCCTGGCCCGTGGATTTCCTGAAGTCGTTACGGCCCTTGGATATGCGTTTTCAACATCCGCCCTCTTTTCCTTCAACTGTTTTGCTGTCATTACCAGGGCTGCCATTATGTCAGCAGGCTCAAAGCCGCCTATGACACACGGGATGTTGAAGATTTCCGTAATCGGCCTGTAAAAGTCCGTTCCTGTTATGGCGCTTACATGCCCGGGGCAGAGGAGGGCGTCCATGTTTTCTCCCCCGTCTCCCTGAAACAGGGCAAGGAGAGCGGGCATCATTGTTTTGTGGAGTGAAAGAACCCGGAAATTTTTTATCTCCCTGGCTCTGGCCGCAAGTATGGTGGCTGCCACAGAGGGGGTTGTGGTCTCAAAACCGATTCCGGCAAAGACAATATGTTTGTCAGGATGTTTTAACGCGATGTCAAGGGCGTCGGCAGGGGAATATACAATATCCACCTTCGCGCCCCTGGAGGCGGCCAGGGCAAGGGAGCCCTTGCTGCCCGGAACCCTGAACAGGTCTCCGAATATGGCGATTCTGGTGTCAGGCAGGGTGGAGATGGCAATGAGGCGGTCGATTTCGCCTGATGAGGTGACGCATACCGGACAGCCAGGGCCTGACACCATGGTCAGTTCAGGCGGAAAGAGGGAGCGCAGACCGTTTCTGAATATGGACATTGTATGGGTGCCGCAAACCTCCATTACCCTGGTCGGCCTGTCAATCAGGGAGGCCAGTTTCGCGGACATGGCCTTTATGGCTTCCGGGTCGCGGAATTCATCTACATACTTCATGGCCCGGTTTCCCTTCTGGCAGATCCGGCGAGGCAAGCCATTTCGTTCATCAGGGCAATGTTTGCCTCTGCCTCTTCAGGGTCCAGTGTGTGGATGGCAAAGCCGGCATGCACAATGACGTAATCGCCGACAACCGGCAGGCGGTCCACAATGTCAAGGCGGGCTTCATTCCTGATTCCCCCTGATTCAACAATGGCAACAGGCGTGGCCGTCAGGTTGCCGTCAGGCTGTTTCAGGTCTGTTACCCGCATGGGAACGGCAAGGCACATGCGTTTCTCCTTTCACTTTAAGGACTGTTTCTGCATCCTGTTTTTTATCATAGCACATTCTTGTAAATATATCTGCTTCCGCATGTCCTGGAAATTGCCTTTTTGCCGTTGTCCTGTCAATGGCAAAATAATAAAACTTTCTGTAACGACCGGATTGAGGTTGCGAACCCCGGGTGTTATATTGGTCTTTTTCTGTAGTGTTTAGACAGACCAGCAAAGGGTCTGTTGGTATTATTCATGTTTATTGAGGTAGATTACTTATGATAATTATAATGAGACAGGATATTGACCCTGCTGGCAGTGAAATAAAACAGTTGCTGGATTTTGTGGGCCAGTTTCCTGACGTAAAAACAAGGACTGCGGGTATCAGGGGAGAAAGCAGGGTGGTAAACGAGATATATCTCATAGGCCCTACGCATCATATCCCCAAGGAGACCCTTGAGCGCATGCCCGGCGTTGAAAAAGTGGTGAGGGTTTCCAGCAAATACAGGCAGATAGGCAGGCACGGCGGCCAGCTTGAAGAGCATGGATTTGAATATAACGGTCTTGAATTCAATCAGGATTCCTTCCATGTCTTTACAGGGCCATGCGCTGTGGATACGCCTGAACATGTGGAGATAATGTTCAGGAACATGAAGAGGGCCGGGCTTGTGACCGCCCGCATGGGAGCCTACAAACCCAGGACCAGTCCTTATGATTTCCAGGGGCATGGAAAGACCTGTCTGCCGTGGGTTTTTGAACTTGCTGGCAAGTATGGCGTCAAGGTTATTGCCATGGAGGTCCTGAGGGCCGTGCATATAGAAGAGATTATGAAGGCCCTGGAGGATGCGGGCAACCCTACCGGCGTAATGATACAGATAGGAACCCGTAATGCCCAGAACTTTGAACTTCTCAAGGCGGCAGGCTCACAGCAGGAGTTCCCTGTGCTTTACAAAAGGGGCATGGGGCTAAGCATTGAGGAGTCGCTCAATGCCTGCGAATACATAGCCAGCGGCGGAAACAGGGACATTGTGTTCTGTCTGCGGGGTATAAAAACGCGCCTTGGCGATCCCCACAGGAATCTTGTGGACTTTACGCATGTGCCAGTCCTCAAGCGTCTTACCCGTATGCCAGTCTGCGTTGACCCAACCCATTCAGTGGGCGGCAAGGACAGGGCGCCTGACGGGCTTCTTGACATATTTCACGCAAGCGCCCAGGGTATTATCGCAGGGGCCAACATGATACTCGTGGAGTTTCATCCCAGGCCGGAACTTGCCCTGTGTGACGGCCCGCAGGCCCTGACCATGAATGAGCTTGACCACTATCTTGCGGATGTGGAGATATCAAGAAAGGCATACCTCGAACGGAAGGCCCTGGCGTCACGGGCAATGCTCAGGGAGATGCAGCAGGATTGATTTTGCTGATATCAAGGGACGGGCTTCAAGATGCGTGATACACGAAGGATAGTCGAGCGGAAGATTGTGGAGGGTGTGTCTCCTGAAGAGATAGTTGCGTCCTTTAATGAGCCGGAAGAGAAGGAAGAGGCTGAATACTGGGTAGTGAATACCGCGTCCCTTGGGGACAGAAGAAGGTTTCTTGTCCTGAACATCCTCCTGTCCGCTCTGCTCGGTTTTGTCACCCTGAAAAAGATAATGGTGCTTTTTGCCATGGGACGGTTTGATTTTCTCATGCTTTTTTCCCTGGTGGTGCCGTGTATAAACCTGTATCTGCTTGGTGAAATTATGAAATACCGGCGTATGGGGTATCAGCTTCTGGCCTTTCTCTCCCTGCTATCCCTGGTGAATGCTGAAAACCGGGAAATGCCTGAACTGATTATCATGCCCTGCATGGCCGCCCTTGCCTTTTTTCTTTATCACCGCATGTTCAGGGAGAGATGATGGGGAACCGTCCCTGTGACTTTTCCATGATTCTCGCTATGGTGTCAGATGTGGATGTGTCATGAACAAAGGGAACAAGTCTCACCTGTCCCCCTGCCTGTTTCACAACATCAGCCCCTGCAATCTTCTCTTCATCCCAGTCCGCTCCCTTTACAAGGATGTCCGGACATAGCGCCTTTATGAGTTCCAGAGGCGTATCTTCGGAAAAGATGGTGATATAGTCCACTGAGGAGAGGGCTGACAGCACCGCCGCCCGTGCCCTTTCCGTATTTACAGGTCTTGACGGTCCCTTGAGCCTCTTTACTGAATCGTCGCTGTTAAGGCCGAGCACAAGGAAATCTCCGCAGTTTCTTGCCTCCTCAAGATATGCCGTATGGCCCGGATGCAGGATGTCAAAACATCCGTTGGTAAAGACCATTTTCTGGCCTGCCTTTTTTCGCGCGCCGGTTATTTCAAGAAGTTTTTCCAGCTCAAGGAGTTTGCCGTCCGGTCCTGCGCTCCATATCTTTTCAGGTATGGCAGTTAAAAATTTTTCCCGTGCCAGGGCGATTTCTGACAAATCGATATCTTTGGTGAAAACCCCCTCCCTGTCTTCTGCCAGGAGTATGGGCCGCCCGTCAGGCGCGTATATGGCGGAAGCTCCGGCAAGCTCCGTGTCACCGGACATGCCGTATCCGTTTGCCAACACCACAAAACACTGGTTTTCCACTGCCCTTGCCGCTGAAAGCAGTTCCAGGTGTCCGCGTCTCGCCATGGGCCAGAGCGCCGGGACAAGAATGACCTCAGCCCCCTCTGTGGCAAGCTGTCTTGCAAGCTGCGGAAACCTTAGATCATAACATATCGCGGCGCCTGCGGTTACTTTGGCCGTGCCGTATTTGATACTGAAAGTCGCGGGGTTGCGTCCGGCAGTGAATACCATGTCTTCACCCATGGGGCTGAACAGGTGTATCTTTCTGTAGGATGCCATGGAGCCGTCGGGATTTACAATAAAGAGGGTGTTGTAGAGTGTTGATCTGTCTGCCTTGTCCTGTTCAGGCATACCGCCGGCTATGGTGATGTTGTGCTGAAGGGCCATGTCCCGCAGAGAGGCGATAATCCTCTCTGTGCGGTCAGCAGGGCACCTTTCCTTGTGTGTCACAATGCCGCATGGCCACAGTTCTGGCAGCAGTATCAGGTCCGCCCCCTTTTCTGCTGAGCCTTTCACGGCGTCAAGCGCCCTTTCAAGGTTCAGGTCAACTTCCCCCGGCATGGGAGCGAACTGGAATATGGATATCCTCATTTTTCCCGCGCCAGCCGCCAGTCAAGGGTTTGGGAAATGCCATCTTCAAGGCTGGTTTCAGGCCGCCAGCCAAGCACGTCTGCGGCCCGGTCAATGTTCAGGCAGCTCCTGGTAAGGTCGCCCATCCTTGCCTCATGGCGTTCAGGCTCTGACAGGCTGTCCGGTATGTCAATACGGTCTGCAAGGGTTCTGTAAATTATATCAAAAAGATGTCTGGTCCTTGTCGCCATGCCTGTTCCGATGTTGAAGGCCATGCCGCTCCCCCTTTCAAGCGCGGCCATGTTGGCCCTTACAATATCTCCAACAAAACAGTAGTCCCTGGTCATGCCGTCAGGCTGGTCGGCAAAGTGAAAAAGCGAGCATTTTTCCCCGGCAAGGAGCCTGTCCATGAATATCGCAACCACTCCGGCCTCTCCATGGGGAATCTGGCGCGGCCCGTAAACATTGGCATATCTCAGGGTTGTGTAGTCCATGCCGTACTGGTGCCGGTAAAAGGCCAGGTAGTTTTCAGAAACCGTTTTTGCGACCGCATAGGGGGAAAGGGGTTGCGGAGGATAGTTTTCCGTTGTCGGATTCTCCTCCGCCTCTCCATATATTGCCCCGCCTGAAGATATGAAGATTATCTTCTTCACGCCGGTGTTCCTGGCGCACTCCAGCAGATTTACGAAACCCTGGACATTTATTGATGTGTCGAGCCTGGGGTCCTCCACAGAGGCAGGCACGGATATCTGGGCGGCGTGATGGTTTATTATGTCAGGGCGTTCACGTTCAAGCACCTTACGCAACTCATGGGCCCTTATGTCCACAAGATAAAACCTTGCCTCGGGGTTAAGGTTCTCCCACTTGCCTGAATAGAGGTTGTCTATGACCACCACCTCGTGTCCCGCCCTGATATACGCGTCTGTAACATTCGAGCCTATGAAACCGGCTCCTCCGGTGACGACTATTTTCATTTTTTCTCCTCTTTCTAAAAGCCCGGTTATCTCTTGATACAGGAAATAATGAGTTTTGCAGGGGAAACTGTAAACCGACATACTCACTTTAGGGCAAGCCGATATGTATGTCAACAATGCAAGGGGCCTTGAAACAGTGCCTTGTAATTCCATTGTGTCCCGGTTGCTGAAACAGAGATGTTACGCCTGGCTGAATATGTTGTTTTTTATTTTAGTTGCAGAACGACTAAAACAGAAAATCAGTTTTTCAGGACAGATGTTGGGACAGAGAGCAGGCCGTTTTTCTGTTCATTATTCCTGAGAACAGGATTGATGGGGGTACTGCTCTTTCTTCTTGCGTTATTTTATATGAATTGATATAAGATTTTTATGCATGAACCGCATCCTGAAAATACCGGAACAATCGATCTCGCAAGTGTCAGAAAGGTTGTTGAGGAGAGGGAAAGGGAAATTCTATCACCTTTTGCCTGCCTCAGCTCAGAAAGCCGCGGCAGGCTCTATCCGTCGGCGCCCTGTAACATCCGGACAACTTTCCAGAGGGACAGAGACAGAATAGTGTATTCCAAGGCGTTCAGACGATTGAAGCACAAGACCCAGGTGTTCCTCTCTCCAATGGGCGACCACTACCGCACCAGGCTTACCCACACCCTTGAAGTGGCCGAGATAGCAAGGACCATCGCAAGGGCGCTCAGGCTGAATGAAGACCTGGCCGAGGCCATTGCCCTTGGGCATGACCTTGGCCATACTCCCTTTGGACATGCCGGAGAGACGATTTTGAATGAGATAGTGCCTGGAGGATTTACCCACTGGAGGCAAAGCCTCAGGGTTGTGGATGTGCTGGAAAACGGCGGAAAGGGACTTAACCTCAGTTACGAGGTGCGTGACGGGATACTCAAGCACTCAAAGGGGTTCGGCAATATAATACCCAAGGGAACAGGGCAGACCGCAAGCACTCTTGAGGGGCGTATTGTGAGGCTTGCGGATGTTATAGCCTATCTTAATCATGATCTGGATGACGCCATAAGAAGCGGTGTCATAAAGATGGAGGATGTGCCTGCAGACTGTGTTGAGACCCTTGGCAGCACCCATGGGGAGCGTATATCATCAATGATAAAGGACGTGCTTTCTTCCACTGTGATTTCAGACGACGGGATGGAGATAAACATAAGTCCTGACATGCTTGAAGCCATGACCGGACTAAGGGCCTTTCTGTATGATCATGTTTACAGGTCTGAACAGGTACATAACGAGTTTGAAAAGGCAAGGAAGATTCTCAGGGATCTGTACGGATATTTTTTGGAGAATCGCAGGGCCTTTCTCATTGAGAACAGCATGCTTTTTGAGGAAAAAACAAGTTCTGACGATAAGACTCCATATGAGCGCCGTATATGCGATTTTTTAGCCGGCATGACAGACCGTTATGCCCAGAATCTGTATTACAAGATTTTTATCCCGTCTTCT
>CAYXYO010000145.1:0-3658 GCA_964469365.1 uncultured Desulfobacterales bacterium
ATTGTGGTCTGCGCCGTGCCATATCATGTTGTTTCGTATTATGCCGTTTATATGTCCTGAAGTTCCAAGGCCGAATCCGATTCCACGGTCGCAGTCAGTTATCAGGTTGCGTTCCACAACTGTGCCTGTTGAAAAAGACCACAGGTGCACACCATGCTCAGATAGTCCGCCGCTACACCAGAAGCCGCGTATCTCATTATCGCGTACAGTCAGATTTATGGTGTGATGGCCGTCGATGCCTCCGGTATAACATGAGCCGTTTATTGTCCAGACCTCCTGCCTGCCTGCGTCAGTCAGTTCCACAAGGCAGTTTTCTATCAATCCGTTGATGACCGAATGGCTTTTGGCAGAGTCCTGGTTGATCTTGATTGCCTGCTGTCCGGGGTCAATTATGTGAAGATCGCGTATGATGACATGGTCAACGTCGTGATCAGATGTGGCCATTATATGTACGGGGTGATAGTATGCTTTTTTCAAGGTCATGCCGGCAATGGTGATGTTTGACGCAACTATCTGGAAAATTTCAGTTGTTTTGTAGCTGCCGTCGAGGATTACCTGCCCGCGTTTGCCACTTTCCGATCTTACTGAAATGTCGTCAGCCGCGATGCGGAGATAGTTGCCGTCAAGATTATAGTAGCCGTCTGCCACGCGGATATCCCTGTCGCCGCCGTTGTTGGCGTTGTTTACAGCATTTACCAGCTCGCTTGTTGAATTTACCACTACCGTTGCCTGGCAAGGCATGACACTGTACAGGATGACAAAAAGCATTGTGTGAAAAGAGAGTTTCATGGATGGCCCCTGATGGATAATGCCAGCATATTAAATTTTCATGGCTCGGCATTGCGGAATGCAAAAAAAGTGCCTGCCTGCCGCGTTGGCCAGGCGTTTTCTTTTCGCGGCAGGCGGAGTGTAATGGAAAACAGCAACTGTGTTACATGATGTTTTTGACAGTGTTACATGAGCGGTTATTGCTGCCTTAGCACCGCTCCTGTCGCGCCGCTGCCTACCTGGGCGGCATATCTGGCAAGATATCCCCTGAGACCCGGTTTTTTCAGTGGTTGCCAGGCAGCCTTGCGTTCAGCCATCTCCTCATCGCTGATTTCAAGGGTTATCCTTCTGGCCGGTATGTCTATGGATATGGTGTCCCCCTCCCTGACAATTCCTATGGGGCCTCCGTCTGCGGCTTCAGGGGAGATGTGACCAATGGCAGCGCCCTTGGTGCCTCCGCTGAACCTGCCGTCTGTAAGCAGGGCCACCTTGCTTCCAAGCCCCATGCCCACAATGGCTGACGTGGGAGAGAGCATTTCAGGCATTCCTGGGCCTCCCCTGGGGCCCTCATAACGGATTACCACCACGTCCCCTGCCTTTATGTTTCCGTTGAGAATGGCCGCATATGCATCGTCTTCCGACTCAAAGACGCGGGCTGGGCCGGAATGTTTCATCATTTCAGGGGCAACTGCCGACTGTTTCACAACAGAGCCTTCGGGGGCGAGGTTTCCGTAAAGGATGGCAATGCCCCCTTCGCTGTGATAGGGATCTGACAGGGGGCGTATTATTGTTCTGTCACTCACTTCAGCCTTTGCGATGTTTTCGCCAACACTCCTGCCTGTGACTGTAAGCGCCTCCCTGATGATAATGTTGCCGGAGTCAAGTTCCTTCATTACCGCCTGGATGCCCCCTGCAAGGTTGAGGTCGTTGAGGCTGTGGCTGCCTCCTGGTATCATGCTGCAAAGATGTGGGGTTCTGGCGCTCATTTCATTGAATGTCTCAAGGGGCAGGTCAACCTCGGCTTCATGGGCAATGGCAGGCACGTGAAGCACCGTGTTGGTTGAACAGCCCAGTGCCATGTCAACGGCCATCGCGTTTTTGAATGCGTCCGCAGTGGCTATGTCCCGTGGTTTTATATCTTTTTCCACAAGTTTCATTATCTGCATTCCGGTCATCTTGGCAAGCCTTGTTCTGGCCGCTGATACAGCGGGGATTGTCCCGTTGCCGGGCAGGGCAAGGCCCAGGGCCTCTGAAAGGCAGTTCATGGAGTTGGCGGTGAACATTCCGGAGCAGGAACCGCATGTGGGACACGCCTGGTCCTCAAGTCCGCAGAGGTCAGCCTCGCTCATCCTGCCGCTTTTGACCTCTCCGATTCCCTCGAATACGGATATGAGATTTACCTCCCGGCCCTGCCAGTTGCCTGTGAGCATCGGGCCGCCGCTGATGGCGATTGCAGGTATGTTCAGGCGCAGAATGGCCATGAGCATGCCTGGCGTGATCTTGTCGCAGCTCGGTATGATGACCAGTCCGTCAAAGGGATGTGCCATTGCCATGAGTTCGGTTGAGTCGGCAATCAGCTCACGGCTTGCCAGGGAATACCTCATCCCCAGGTGATTCATGGCGATTCCGTCACAGACGCCTATGCCGCCGAACTCCACAGGCGTGCCTCCGGCGGCGCGGATGCCTGCCTTTACGGCTTCCGCAATCTGTCTGAGGTGCACATGGCCGGGAATGATTTCGTTAAAGGAGTTGGCCACCCCTATTATGGGACGTTCAAGCTCGGCGTCTGTATAACCTGTTGCCTTGAAGAGGGAGCGGTGCGGGGCCCTCTCAATGCCTTTTTTCATCTTGTCGCTTCTCATTTGGCAAATCCTTGTCAGTCTGAAAGTGGTAATGTGAAACAGAAAGCCCGCCCTTCAGTTTCTCCTGCCATGCCATGGGGCAGGGCGTTATGCATGGAGTTTTTCCCATATGGGCAGGGCGTTGTGGAGTCTCAGGAAACGCCTGTCCTGCCGGATTCCGTTGTCACGTTTGTAATTGGCGATAAGCACGCCGCCTGGACGCAGGCTCTCTTCTATGTGGCGCTCAAACTCCCTCTGTCCGTCTGTAAGGGGGCAGAAGTAGTAGAGTATGTCAAAATCGCCGTATCTCTCAAAGTTTCTTATGTCTTCATCATATATCTGGTCGGTATCAAGCAGGGAAGAGGCCGTTTCCCTGGGATACAGATCCTTCTCAATGCCATGGGCGTCAAAGCCGAACTGTTCCGCGAAGAGCAGTATGTTCCCTATGCCGCAGCCTATGTCCAGAAAGGAATATCCGTGTCCCGGCGGTTTGCCGCCTTTTTCATCAAGATAGTTCCTGACAAATTTGAGCTGGGCGAATACCTGACGGGTATCCATGGCCACAAAGGGATATTCCGTGTCCGTATCGTTTATGGTGCGGCGCTGGGTTTTTCTGGTGTAGTGACCTATGAAACGGTTTATGATGTTGAAAAATATATCAAATTCTTCGCTTTCATCCAGAATGCCCGCCAGTTCGCTTTCACCGTTCGTGCTGTTCATTACAAGGGAATCCTCCCTGCCATGGCCGGTCGGGTTCACCGCCGCCCTGCTATTTGAGTTCAACTGATTCAATGATTATATCTTCGGAAGGCACATCCCTGTGGAATCCCCTTGTGGTGGTTTTGACACGGGCTATCCTGTCAACCACCTCCATCCCGTCGGTCACCTTGCCGAATACCGCGTAACCAAATTCCTGGGGACTGTTGCTCCTGTGGTTGAGAAAGTCGTTGTCCTTCAGGTTGATAAAGAACTGGTTTGTCGCGCTGTTTACCTGGTTCGTCCTTGCCATGGCAATGGTTCCCCTGTCATTTTTCAGGCCGTTTCCAGCC
>CAYXYO010000146.1:0-14607 GCA_964469365.1 uncultured Desulfobacterales bacterium
CTTGTCAATGAAAAGGAAATTGCCTTCCCTTATCTTTCTGAAATCGCTTATGCCTATGCCGATCTTCTGTCTGTTGTTGCTGTTCATGGCCATGCCTCTGCTGTTTTCTGCCCTTTTCCCTATGGGTAAAAGAATAACAGCATGACATGGGCTTTACAACAAGGAAAGGAATTGGTTTGCGTGTAAAGGATTGAGGTGATGCAGCGGCAGTGGTGCAGGCCGAAAAGCAGAGGCAGGAAAAAGGTCGGCATGGTCAGCCGCCCTGCCTCTGCATTATGATGATTTCTTCTGAGCCGTCCTGCTGGAAAAGCATGGCGGCGGACTGCCTGACAAGCTCAAGAAGGGCAAGGAAAGTCACAATAACCATTCTGCGGCCATACTCACCGAAGAGGTCTGAAAAGGCAATTCGTCCACCTGAAGCATTCAACCTCTCCACCACATACTTCATCTGTTCTTCAAGGGATATCTCCGGTCTGGAAAATTCAAGGATGGAATCATCGCCGGCCCTGGCAAGAACCCGCTCCATGGCCTTTATCAGGTCTGACAGACTCACATCATAATCCGGTTTTTTAACATCCCGCTTTTCTCCGGCAAGGCGCTCCTCGCCTGATTGGGGATGCCGGGTCGCCAGCCCGCTGAAAAAATGGTCCCTTCCGAGCATCGGCATGGAAGCCAGTTCCCCGGCCATGGCCCTGGCGGCGGCAAGCTCCCTTAACGGTCCGGTTATCTCAAGCAGGGGGTCATCGTCGTCATCTTCAGGAACGGGAAGAAGCATGCGAGATTTTATCTGGATAAGGGTGGCGGCCATCACAAGGTACTCCCCTGCCACCGCCACGTTAAGGGCCTGCATTATTCCGATATAATCAAGATACTGCCTGGTTACAGCAGCAATGGGGATGTCGGCTATGTCAAGCCGGTTGCGGTTTATGAGATAGAGCAGCAGGTCAAGGGGACCTTCAAAATCAGCGACCTTTATGTTGCATTCCGGGTCCAAAGCGCCTGTCTCACCTCTTCCATGGTGGCCCCGGCTATTTTTGCCGCCCTCTCAGCCCCGGCAGCAAGTATCTCCCTGACCCGACCGGGATTTTCAGCTATTTTTGCGCGCCTTTCCCATACCGGCCTGAGTTTTGCCGCCACTGCCCCGGCAAGCTCCTTTTTGCACGCGACACATCCGAGCCTGGCCCTTTTGCAATCCTCCACGATCTCTTCAAGGCGGGCCTTATCCATATAGAGCCTGTGCATGTTGAAGGCCACGCACCGTTTTTCAGGGTCGCCGGGATCCGACTTTCTCGGACGCTCCACATCGGTCACAATGGTCATCATCTTTTCACGCACCGCATCCTCACTGTCGGAAATAAATATGGAATTGCCGTAGCTCTTGCTCATTTTGCGGCCGTCAAGGCCGGGCAGTTTCGGAACCTCTGCCAGCAGGGCCTCAGGCACAGGGAACACCTCGCCGTAAAGGTAATTGAACCGGCGCGTTATCTCCCTGGTAAGCTCAACATGGGGGAGCTGATCAATGCCTACAGGCACCTTGTTGGCCTTGTAAATAACAATGTCAGCGGCCTGAAGCACCGGATAGCCGAGAAAACCGTAGGTGGAGATATCCTTTTCCTTAAGCTCCTGCTGCTGCTCCTTGTATGTGGGATTGCGTTCAAGCCATGAAAGAGGGGTAATCATTGAGAAAAGCACCTGCAGTTCAGCATGCGCCTTCACATCTGACTGGACAAAAATCGTGGCCTTTTCAGGGTCAATCCCAACCGCGAGCCAGTCAAGTACCATATCCCCGATACTGGCGGGAATCTCCCAGGCACTCTTGTAATTGGTGGTAAGGGCGTGCCAGTCAGCCACAAAAAAGAAACATCTGTATTCATCCTGGAGCCTTTTCCAGTTCTCAAGTACGCCGTGCAGGTGACCAAGATGGAGTTTGCCCGACGGCCTCATGCCGCTTAACACCCGCTGTTTTTCTTTATCGCTCATATCGTGCATTCATTCCTTAAAATCCGGCAGTTTTATCTCCACGCCCCTGCAACAGGACGGAGACTAAATAATATTGCCCACAAGCAGCCTGTTCAGATAAGTAATGACAGGTATTATAATACGTCCTGTAACACCGGTAAACACAAGAAGTAAAATTATAATGAAGCCATACCGTTCCAGTTCATGGTATCTCGCGGCCAGCCTGTCCGGCAGCATGCCCTCCAGTATCCTGCTGCCGTCAAGAGGAGGGATGGGGATGAGGTTGAATACGGCAAGCCCTATGTTTATCTGGATACTGACGTAGGCCATGTAAAGCAGGGGGACCATAATGGTCCCCGGCTTTTCAGCCCACATGCTGTAAGGCCCCACGATAAAATGCAGCATCATGGCGCTTGCAAGGGCAAGGAGCATGTTTGAAGCAGGGCCGGCAAGGGCCACAAGCATCATGTCCCGTTTGGGATTTTTGAAATACGCAGGATTGACAGGCACCGGTTTTGCCCATCCTATTGCCTGTGTAATGAAAAAGACAAGGGTTCCCACAGGATCAAGATGTTTGAAGGGATTGAGGGTAAGGCGACCCATGCTCTTTGCCGTGGGGTCGCCAAGTTTCCAGGCGGCCCAGCCGTGACACATCTCATGCACGGTAACCGCAAGGAGTATGGGCGGGGTAAGTATCACTATTTTCTGTATGGTATCAGCTATATTCATCAATTTACACTCTCTGTGGAGATCATGTTTTACCTGGCATGGCAGGCTACCATCCGGTCGTCAGCCTCAAACCCGGGGACCGGACGTTGCCTGAAACATATTTCCGCGGCTTCGGCGCACCTGGGCGCAAAGGCGCACCCTTCTGATCTGGCATCCGGTCTCCCTTCGCGCCAGCCTGAGGCGTGCCTGCCCTGCCTCCTGTTGCCCGCAAGTTCAGGGTCAGGCAACGGCACAGCCTCAAGAAGAAAGGATGTGTAGGGGTGGTGCGCGTGACCGCTGTCTTCAGAATCATCTCCGAACCTGTCTCCAGGCGCTATCTCCATGAGCTGCCCCCGGTACATGACTGCTATTCGCCTGCTGACAAAACGCACCACTGGAAGGTCATGGGATATGAAGAGCATGGAAATACGGCGTTTTTCCTGAAGGTCAAGAAGCAGGTTTATTATCTGGGCCTGTATGGAGACATCAAGGGCTGAAGTGGGTTCGTCAGCCACAATCAGGTCCGGTCCGGTCGCAAGGGCCCTGGCAACGCCTATGCGCTGCCTCTGTCCGCCGCTGAATTCATGGGGATAACGGTGGGCCGCTCCGGGATCAAGCCCCACATCAGAAAGCAGGGCGGCCACCACATCCCCTGCCTTGTCCCTGTCGCAGATATTGTGTATGAGCAGAGGCTCCCTGATGGCGCTGTAAACGGTTTTTCTCGGATTGAGAGAGGAAAAGGGGTCCTGAAAAACCATCTGACTCCTTTTCCTGAATCCTTTCAAAGCAGCCTTGTCCATGGATGCCAGGTCAACGCCGTCAAAAAAAACCGCTCCGGTATCCGGCGGCTCAAGGCCGAGCATTATGCGGGCCAGGGTGGATTTTCCGCACCCGCTCTCTCCAACCAGGCCGACTATCTCGTTTTTCCTTATGGCAAGAGAGACCGCGTCAAGGGCCTTTACCCTGCCGGACCTCCTTGCGAAGAAACCTTTTCTTACCCGGTAGGAGCGGCTTGCCTCTTTCAGTTCACACAACATAAAAGCATTAACCAGAAAAACGGCTGCCCTCAACCGCCACTTTTTTTGTCATCCCCTGCGAACAGCACTTTTCCTGTCATTGCCTCGGGAATCTCAATGCCCATAAGGGCAAGAATGGTCGGGGCGACGTCAGCAAGCCTGCCTTTATGAAGCCCTCTCTTTCCGCTGCCACTGTCAACAAGATAGAGGGGAACAGGCGATGTGGTGTGGGATGTAACGGGATTTCCCCGGCTGTCCCGCATTATTTCAGCGTTTCCGTGATCCGCCGTGACAAGTGCCACGCCTCCAGCCCTGACCCATGCGTCAACAACCCGGCCCACGCATCTGTCAACAACCGAACAGGCCGTTACTGCCGCGTCCATCACGCCTGTATGGCCAACCATGTCACCGTTGGCATAGTTGACCACAATGAGGGAATAACTTCCACTGTCAATCCTTGCCAGCAGCTCTTCAGTCACTTCCAGGGCGCTCATTTCAGGTTTGAGGTCATATGTCCTGACATCCCTTGGCGACGGGACAAGCACGCGATCCTCTCCCTCAAAGGGCTCTTCCCTGCCGCCATTGAAAAAATAGGTTACATGGGCATACTTTTCGGTTTCCGCTATCCTCAACTGCCTCAAACCGGCCCGGCTCACCTCCTCTCCCAGTATATGGGCAAGATTTTCAGGTGGAAAGGCAACAGGCAGATTAAAGTGTGAATCATACATGGTCATGGTGACCATCTCCCTGATTTCAGGCCTGCGTGAAACATCAAACCCTGAAAAATCCGGTTCTGTGAAGGCGCGCACCAGTTCCCTGGCACGGTCAGCCCTGAAATTGAAGAATATTACGCCGTCACCATCCTTTATCCTGCCTTCAGCCCTCGCGGCGGCATCTGCTCCGATTACCGCCGGCTGGATAAATTCATCGGTTTCTCCCCTCTCATAGGCGTTTTTAACCGCCTCCACCGGGTCAGCTTCCTGGATGCCATCTCCTGAAACAAGCGCGTCAAACGCCCTTTTTACCCGTTCCCACCGGCTGTCCCTGTCCATGGCGTAAAAACGCCCTGACACCGTGGCTACCCTGCCCTTTCCGGTTTTCCGGCAAACCCCGGTCAGTTCCTCCATGTATGAAAGACCGCTGTCCGGCGGCGTGTCCCTGCCATCCATAAAGGCATGAACAAAGAGTCTTTGCACTCCCTTTTCAGCTGCCATCCTTACAAGGGCATGAAGATGTCCGCTCGCGCTGTGAACGCCTCCGTCAGACAGCAGGCCCATGAGATGCAGGTCGCCACCCTCCCGGACAAGGCCGTTCATAAGCCCTTCAAGCGCCTGGTTATGAAAGAAAGAGCCGTCTTCAATGGCAAGGTTGATACGGGTAAGCTCCTGATACACCACCCGGCCGGCGCCAAGATTTGTATGCCCGACCTCGGAATTGCCCATCTGGCCCTCGGGCAGACCCACGGCAAGGCCGGATGCGTCAAGCAGGGTAAAGGGGCATTCCCTCGCCAGCCGATCAAGAACAGGGGTATCGGCAGCCGCGACGGCATTTCCGTCGGGCTCCTCGCGCCATCCCCATCCATCCATTATTACAAGCATTACAGAACGCATACTGTTTTCTCCGGTTTCATGGCATGACACCATCATGAGTCTGCCTGCCACTCCAGCCTTGGCGCCTCATGCCACAACCCTTCAAGATCATAAAATTCCCTTACAGGTTCATAAAAGATGTGTACAACGCAGTCTTCATAATCCATGAGTATCCATTTCCCGTCATCTTCCCCTTCTATAGCCCTGCACTTGATTTTTTCCCTGCTGAGGGCCTTTTTTATCTTGCCTGCAATGCCCTGCACATGTCTGGAAGAACGTCCGTGGGCAATGATAAAGAAGTCGGCAAAGGCTGATATGCCCCTCACATCAAGGATCGTTATATCCTCTCCCTTGTTGTCATGAATTTCCCTGGCAATCCGTCTCGCCGCATATTCAGGCTCAATATCGCCCCTGTCACTGACAGAGCCGCCGGTTTTTTCCCTGATGTAAAGATCGTTTCTGTTCATGTATTTTTCTGTTTCCTCCGGCACGAGATATCTGACCGACCTCCCCGCGGCCAGTCTGTTTCTGATTTCCGTGGAAGATATGTCAATATCCGTAACATTCACAAGGATAATGTCCCCCATGCCAGGGGAGCTGTATGACATGGCGGCGTCATCTGGCTGATGCCCGGGAAATGCCCTGACAAGCACATCCCGCACACTGTCCCACCTGTCCCCATGCCTGCCCATAACCACAATCGAGGCATAGTCCACAAGGGCAGAATACTCTTTCCACTGCCGTACATCAAGGAAAGCGTCGCTGCCCATGATAAAAAAAAACTCCTGCCCTGGCAGTGCCCTGGCGGCAAGCTCCCTTAACGTATCAACAGTATATGAGCATCCGGCCTTTTCAGGCTCAAGGTCAACACCCCTGAAAAAGGGGTTTCCGGAAACGGCAAGACGCACCATGGCCATCCTGTGTTCCCACGGAACAAGCTCCTCACGTTTTTTATGCGGGGGCGTTCCCGCCGGTATGAACCATACGGAGTCAAGCCCCACTGCCTCGCGCACCTCTTCGGCGCTTCTCAGATGCCCGATATGAACAGGATTAAGCGTGCCTCCGAACAG
Organism: uncultured Desulfobacterales bacterium; assembly: GCA_964469365.1. Lineage (GTDB taxonomy): Bacteria > Desulfobacterota > Dissulfuribacteria > Dissulfuribacterales > QOAL01 > CAYXYO01. Next base: position 6,343 of record CAYXYO010000146.1, read on the forward strand.
ACCGATTTTCATAACAGTTGCTACAGGCAGTGAAATGCCGCCGCGGCTTTCGGCAGCGCGGCATGAAACACCTCTCACCCCTCCCTGAGAAGACTTCCTATTGAGTGGGCTGACGGCTTATGAACCACGCCCTTTTCAGTTATGATGGCGGTTATCAGTTCAGCGGGCGTGACATCAAAGACAAAGTTTTCAGCAGACGCGCCTGATGCGGCCACATGCCTGCCTCCGCATGCAAGCACCTCATTCCCGTCACGCTGTTCCACTGGTATGCCCGCGCCGTCAGGGGTGTCGGCGTCAATGGTGGAAAGCGGCGCCGCCACATAGAAGGGTATGTTGTTCGCCCTGGCGAGCTCGGCAAGCATGTAGGTGCCTATCTTGTTTGCCGTGTCTCCGTTTGCGGCTATCCTGTCGGCGCCTGTGACCACTGCCCCTATCCGGCCAAGACGCATCATGTACCCTGCCGCGCCATCCACAATCAGGGAGACGGGGATGCCGTCCCTGATGAGCTCCCATGCGGTAAGACGCGCGCCCTGGAGCCATGGACGTGTCTCGTCAGCGTAAACCCTTATCTCCCTGCCTGCCGCAATGGCGCCGCGGATTACGCCAAGGGCAGTGCCGTAACCTCCGGTGGCAAGGGCCCCGGCATTGCAATGGGTAAGGACTCCTGCCGATTCCGGCATAAGGGGCCCGCCGTGCCTGCCCATGGCAATACAGGCATTCACATCATCACGCCATATCTCCATGGCGTCCCGTTCCATGGCTTCAACGGTTTCAGAAGGGGAAAGGCCCTCTCCTGAAAAGGATTCCGCCTTGCGGTACAGCCTTTCAACCGCCCATTTGAGATTTACAGCCGTGGGCCTGGCAGCCGCGAGAAACCCGGCATCCAGGGCCAGGGCCCCCATGAATTTTTTCCTTTCCGCGCCTTCAGCATGGATACGGGCGGCCATGACCATGCCAAAGGCGGCGGTTATGCCTATGGCAGGCGCGCCGCGCACGACCATATCCCTGATAGCCCCGGCAGTTTCCCCGGCGTCCCTGAACTCAAGCCATTTCTCCTGTTCCGGCAGCAGTCGCTGATCCAGAAGCGACAGCACCCCGTCATGCCACCTGACAGGACATACAGCACTGCCCGCATCTGCCAGAAGTTCCATTATTTCCCTGTTATGCATGGCTGCCACCTCAACTGTCCAGAATGTCCCGCAACAGTTCGTTCACCTTGCCGGGGTTGGCCTTGCCACGGGTCTCCCTCATCACCTGCCCCACAAAAAAGCCAAAGACCTTTTTCTTGCCTGAACGGTACTTTTCGACCTCGGCAGGATTGTCGGAAACCACCCTGCTGACAATCTCCATAAGCTCGGAACCGCCGCTGACCTGGGCAAGCCCCTCCTGTTCCACTATCTCCGCAGGCCTGCCACCTTCGCGGCAGCATCGCGCCATAAGCTCCTTGCCAGTGCCCGCATTAATGACTTCCCTGTCAACAAGATCAAGGATTTCAGCCAGGGTCTCAGGCCCCATGGCAAGCTCCTCTATCCCGATGCCATCCTGCTTAAGCAATTTCACAAGGTCAACCATTATCCAGTTGCTGACCACCTTTGGCCTTTGAAAAAGTTCAGCGCACTTCTCGAAATAATCCGCCATGGACCTTGAGGCCGTAAGGATGGACGCATCATATTCAGGCAGACCGTACTGCTCTTCAAAGCGTTTGCGCCGGGCGTCAGGCAGTTCGGGCATGGACGCGGCTATCTCCTCCAGCCAGTCCCGGCCTGTCTCCACCGGCACAAGGTCAGGATCAGGCAGGTATCTGTAATCATGGGCGTCCTCCTTGCCCCTCATGGACATGGTCACGCCCCTGGCACTGTCCCACAACCTGGTTTCCTGCACAACCTCCCTGCCGTCGAGCAGAAGGGCTGTCTGGCGTCTGATTTCATATTCAAGGGCCTTCTGGACATGACGGAACGAGTTCATGTTTTTGAGCTCCGCCTTGGTGCCGAATTTTTCCTCACCAACAGGCCTAAGGGAGATGTTGGCGTCGCATCTCAGGCTGCCTTCATCCATGTTGCCGTCGCTTATGTCAAGATAACGGACAATCTGCCTGATTTTCCTGACATATTCCGCAGCCTCTTCCGGTGTGCGCATGTCAGGCTCGCTCACGATTTCAATAAGAGGAGTGCCTGTTCTGTTGAGATCAACATAGCTTACCGGCCTTCCGGCGTCATGTATGAGCTTACCGGCATCCTCTTCCATGTGAATCCTGGTGATGCCTATGCGCCTTGTTCCCTTTTCAGTTGTAATGTCCACATGACCATGTTCAGCAATGGGGAAATCGCTCTGGGATATCTGGTAACCCTTGGGAAGGTCGGGATAGAAGTACTGTTTTCTGGCAAACTGGTTGCTTTCGGCAATGGCGCAGTTGGTGGCAAGGGCCATCCTTGCGGCATATTCCAGGACCTTGCGGTTAAGCACTGGCAGAACGCCAGGCATTCCGAGACACACCGGACAGGTGTGTTCATTCGGGGGCGCCCCGAACTCAGTGGAACAGCCACAGAATATCTTGCTCCCTGTCTTTAACTGAACGTGAACCTCAAGACCAATTACCGCCTCGTAATCCATGAAAAATCTCCGTTCCGAATATCTTGTGTTAAAGTAATGCTCCTTGCAGCCATCATGGCAAAATATCAGAAAACATAATAATATGCCATCTATTTATATTTCTCAAACACATTTTCATTGCCAGGGGCAGTTGCGTTTTACGGTTCAACGTAATATTGATAACATAACAGGAAACCAGTGAAAAACGGGATTCCAGGCGCGGCGCGCCGGAAAGGGCGCCGGTATTTTTTCATTTCCGCAACCACAATGCAACATCACCGAAAGGAAATTTTGCAGGTTGCCCGGCGATCATGACAAGGTGAAAAGAGCTATGGAAAACGGATTCTGCGCAAAGGACAACAGGGAAACCCCCATCAAAAAGGGCTGCCTTCATCCGGATGATTACTGCCAGGACAGGCAGGCGTGCATCATTCATTTTATGGAACAGGAAAGAAGGAAAGAAGAGAAAAATGAGTCTGGGAAGGCTACGGAAGGAGCCGGATAAGCACATGAACAAAGAGACCCTGGCAGCAGTCAGCCCGACAGCCATTGGAACTGGAAGCAGCAATCAGGAGAGTGGAGATGCATAATTATAACGCGCTTGTTGCGCTTTACGAATTTCATGACCGGTTTGTACAGGACTTTCCAAGGGCATGCAGGGAGGGTTGTTCCACATGCTGCACGGTAAACGTCACGGCTACAAGCCTTGAGACATCGTGGCTCGCGGCAAACAGCGACATTGACATGGAAAAAATAAAAATAGCGGCGCGAAAACCCCGCTATCAGCCCGCGATAACCGCCAACAGGCTGGCTCTTGCCTGCCTGAACCAGCAAGAGCTCCCTGAGGAAACGTCAGGCCACGCACCTGGCGCGTGCCCCCTCCTGGATGAGACGGGACGCTGTTCCGTATATGAGTACCGGCCCTTCTCATGCCGCGCCATGCTATCCGCATCTACCTGCCGCGAAGCCGGAGAAGCGGACATGCCGCCATTCATCTTTACAGTAAACCTCGCCTTTTACCAGATACTGGAACATCTGGACCGGCACGGTTTTTCAGGCAACATGATAGACCTGCTGGACGAATCAGGAGAACGGGACGCCCACAGCCGACAGCTTAAAACAAACTCCCCCGTGCCGGACTTCATGGTGCCGCCTGATGAGCAGTTAAGGTTCCGAAGCCTGCTCAGGCGCATCTTCAATACAGAGCTCTCTGACGGCTCACGCCTTGCTGACCTGCTTCCTGAAGAACTTCTCCAGACCTGAGCCTTGGCAGGCATCTATATCCACATACCCTTTTGCGCCTCACGCTGCCCATACTGCGACTTCAGCTCCACTGCTGACTTCTCTGAAAGGGAGATTGCCTGCTATCTTGACTGTGTGAAACATGAGGCAGAAACACGGGCTGACAATGCACGGGGTCTCGTCTTTGACACCCTGTTTATTGGAGGCGGCACGCCTTCCATCGTCCCGGCTGCCGGACTGGCTGGACTTGTGGAGAGGTGCCTTGGACTGTTTACCTGGAAAAACATGCCGGACCCGGAGATAACCGTTGAGGCAAATCCGGATTCCATCAGGCTGGATGCCCTGTCAGAGCTTGTTCAGAGCGGCGCGAACCGCCTGAGCATGGGAGTTCAGGACCTCACTTCCAGCGGGCTGGCAATCCTTGGCCGCAGACATTCCGCAAGGCAGGCGGAAGATGCTGTGCGGACTGCAAGAAAGGCCGGGTTCCCGGCGGTGAACATAGACATCATCTATGGTTTCCCCGGCCAGGACATGAAGGGAGTGGCAACGACTCTTGAAAAGGCCGTGAGACTTGAACCTGAGCACATATCATGCTATGAGCTCACCCTGGCTGAAGGCACAGTGATGCAAAGAGAGGTGGAAAAGGGCAGGCTCGTCATGCCGGAAGAGGAAATGAGAGAGGCGATGACTGACCTTGTCGAGGAGTATCTTGCCGGACACGGATACCATCAGTATGAAATATCCAATTTCGCGAAACCCGGCTTTGAGTGCAGGCACAACATGGATTGCTGGGACGGCGGACAATACCTGGGACTCGGCTGTTCGGCAGTATCCTTTCTGGCAGGTCAACGCATGGGGAACCGCAGATCTCCTGCCGGATACATGAAGATGGTCACAGAGGGAAGATCTCCTGTTGAGTGGATTGAGCCGCCGGACATAAGACGCAGTTTCAGGGAATTGATTATTACAGGACTCAGGACAAATAAAGGCATCTCGCCTGAAAACCTTGCATCCAGATTCGGTATTGACATGATGAAACAGTACAGGAAAGAGATCATGCAATTGACGGAATGGGGCATGCTGACACATGAATATGGCCGCATAAGGCTTACACTCAGGGGAAGACGTCTGGCAAACCAGGTGTTATGCCGTTTTGTATAGTGGAGCAGGGGAAATGACAGGGAACGGTCAGGAAAAGAAAAGAGGATTTTTCATTGTTGTCGAAGGCATTGACGGAACAGGCAAGACCACCTTTGTCAGGAATCTCGGCGCGGCCCTTACAGGAAAGGGCGTCAGGGCAGTAACCACCTTTGAACCGACCAGGGGCAGATATGGCATCATGCTCAGGGAGAGTTTCTCCGCACCTGAAAGGCTTTCGCCTGAGGAAGAGTGCAGGCTTTTTACCCTGGACAGGGAGGAACATGTAAGGAAATTTATACTGCCACATCTTGAAAGGGGAGATACAGTAATATGCGACCGGTACTATTTTTCAACCATGGCATATCAGGGGGCGAGGGGACTGGATACAGAGGAGATCAGAAAGAAAAACAGGTCGGTCGCGCCTGAGCCAGACCTGCTCTTCATACTTGAACTCGACCCTGAACTTGCCGCGAAACGCATTACGGCAGGCCGTGGGGAGAAACTCAACAATTTTGAGCAGGTGGCCTATCTTGACAAGGTTGACAGAATATTCCGGGCCATGACAGAATGCTACATACGCAGGATAGACGCATCCATGCCCCCTGAAGAGATGGCAGAGAAAGCCATGGAGGAGATTGACAGGGCGTGTCGCAAAGAGGCTTGCGACAAGGCAGACTGACTAAAACCGCAACGGGCTGACTGCCATCTTTCCCATATCACGCCGTTTACGCTCAACAATACTTCAACCCCTGGCAGCAGTTAAAAGGGGAACATGTCAGGCGCCGGGGCCACGGTCTGTCAGATATCAAATTTTTGTCCCAGTTTCGGCACGGTTATTTTCGCGGCGGGAAGAACTCTTTTCAGATCTTCCGCAAGGGCCTTTGAAGATGACGGCTCTCCATGCACCACAAATATACGCCCCGGCCTTGCCCGCCTTGCGAAATCAAGGAGATGCCTCCTGTCGGCGTGGGCTGAAAATCCGTTTATGGTATATACCCGCGCCTTTACGGATACGGGCGCGCCGAAAATCTTTACGGAATCGGCTCCGTCAACTATCTTTCTTCCCAGGGTGCCTTCAGACTGATAGCCGACTATGACAAGGGTGGTGTTTTCCTTCCAGAGCAGATGCTTCAAGTGGTGCTTTATCCTGCCTCCTGTCATCATCCCGCTTCCAGCGAGTATGATTTTGGGACCTTCCACAGAATGGATCGCAATGGATTCCTCCGTGCTTTCAGTCATCTTGAGACCCTGGAACATAAAGGGGGATTCACCGTTTCCATTACTGATATCCCTGTTGCAGTATCCGCAATGCTTGCGATAAAGCCTGGTTATATTTATGGCCAGTGGGCTGTTCAGAAAAACCGGCACCCTGCCGGCTATCCGGCCGCTCCTTTTAAGACGTCCGATATGAAAGAGTATCTCCTGGGCCCTCTCAAGGGCAAAGGTGGGAATCAGCACCGTGCCTTCATTTTGAATGGTGGAGATGACCGCATCTTCAAACTCAAGCAGGCTTTCCTCATAGGTCTTATGTTCCCTGTTGCCGTATGTGGACTCCATTACAAGCACGTCAACAGGACGCTCGGGCATGTCAGGATCATTGACAACAGGACGGTCGCCGTCCCCAAGGTCTCCTGTGTAGAGAAGGCGTTTCTTATGCCCCTTTTTATCCCTGTAATCTATGTAGACCTGCGATGAGCCGAGGATATGGCCGGCATCTGATGAATGGAAAAAGAGAGATGCGTCACTGCCAAGCTCTATCTTTTTATGGTAATGAACAGGCCTTCCGAACAGTGAGGCAGCGTAAAAGACATCTTCAAATGAGTAAAGGGGCTCCGCCGCGTTTATGCCGCGTCGCTGCAACCGTTTTTTCCGCCATACGAACTCCTCCTTAAGGATATGGGCCGCGTCCATCAGTATAAGCTGGGCGATATCCTTTGTGGGATGGGTGCAGTATATCCTTCCCTCAAAACCGTTGCCCGCAAGAAGGGGAATGCGGCCGCAGTGGTCGAGATGACCATGGCTCAGGATCAAGGCGTCTATCCCTGAGGGCTGAAAGGCAAAGGGCCTGTAGTTCAGTTGCTCAACCGGCCAGGGGCCCTGGAACTCCCCTGCGTCAAGAAGTATTTTCGCATGTTCAAATTCCAGGAGATGACATGAACCGGTAACCGTACCGGCAGCGCCGTGAAATGATATTTTAGACATCCATTTACTCCCTATGCAAAAGGCCGGTTCAGGCATATCCTTGCCACAAACCGGCCGGTCCGCTCAATATCTTAAATAATGTCCAGACAGTTCTATTTCACGACCTTTTCATAGGGCCAGGCCACAATGCCGCCGTCAAGGAAGCGGATCTTCTCCCTGTCAAAACCCGCGGCCTCCAGCATCCTGGCCGCCTCATAACCCCTGAGTGATATCTTGCACAGGGCGACTATCTCTTTGTCCCTGGGAAGCTCGCCGGCCTTTTCCCTCACCTTGCCCAGGGGGATGTGCACAACATTGTCATAGGGCAGATACATCTGTTCCACCTCGGCGGGAGTCCTCACGTCAAGCATGATGAAATCCCCGCCATCATCTATCCTGGCCTTCAGTTCGGCAGGAGCGTATGTCGCGGCAATGCCGTCCATCTTGTTCTGTATGACATTGGCGGCGACAATAAGATTGTCAATGGCCTGGGAAAAGGGTGGGGCGTAAGCCATGTCAACTTCAGCCAGGTCATCAACTGTTCCGCTCTTTTTGAGCAGAGCCGCCACGGTATCAACCCGTGAAAGGACCTCCCCCTGCCCCACGGCCTGCATTCCAAGAATACGCCCTGTGCGTTTTTCAGCCATGAGTTTCAATATGACCGGCTTGCTGCCCTTCATGTAATGTGGTTTGTCAGGACCGGGACAGATGGCGGTCACCACCTTGAGACCGGCTGCCTCGGCATCATGCATGGTCAGGCCGGTACGGGCAATGTTAAGCCCCATGATTCTGCATACGCCTGTTCCGCAAACACCGGAAAATGTGGAATTCCAGCCTGCGAGATTGTTCCCTATGACCCTGCCGTGCTTGTTGGCGGTTGAACCCATGGGAGCGTAAATGCCCTGTCCGGTAACGAGGTTTACGCTCTCCACACAGTCCCCCCCGGCATATATGTCAGGATCGGATGTGCGCATGTGCCGGTCAACAACAATGCCTGCCCGTCCTGTCTCCAGCCCCGCCTGTTCAGCCAGTTCGGTATTGGGTCTGAAACCTATGGCAAGAACGACAAGGTCAGCGTCAATATCTTCACTGTCTGTCCGCACCTTTCCCACG
>CAYXYO010000147.1:0-2903 GCA_964469365.1 uncultured Desulfobacterales bacterium
CAGATATATCAATGTTCCAAAACAGGGTCCGTACAAGCCGGACTATTATCGTTATTGATTCAGAAGCAAGGGAGGTCAAACCATGATTACTGTCAAAAAAATATCTTTTGCCATTTTCCTGTCTCTCCTGTGCCTTTTACCCATGCCAGGGTCATACGCCAGGGCTGACGAGGTAACAGACGCCATTAACGAGGCCATGCAGCAGTACAAGGCCGGAGACTTTGCCGTGGCTGCAAGCAGTCTTGATTATGCGGCGCAGCTTATAAGGCAGAAGACCGGCGGCAGGATTGTTGACATGCTTCCAGGCCCGCTTCCGGGCTGGAAGGCGGAAGAGGCCACATCCCAGGCTGCCGGCGCGGCAATGCTTGGTGGAGGAGTGGTTGCCGAACGCTCCTATTCCAGGGGAGAGAGCGGCGTTGACATTAACATAACCGCAGATTCACCCATGTTGCAGGGCATGATGATGATGCTTTCCAACCCCATGTTTGCCACCTCTAACGGGGGCAGACTGACCAGGATAGCAGGCCAGAAGGCCATCATGCGTTACAGCAGGCAGGAAAAAAGCGGAGAGATACAGATTGTGGTGGCAAACCGTTTCCTGATAACCGTAAGTGGCAGCAATGTCTCTGCCGATGACCTGAAAAATTACGCCGGCAAGATCAACTTTGACGGTCTTATGAAGATGAAATAGAGAGACCAGGGCAGTTTGAGCCCCCTGGCGTCTCCTGCCGCAAGGCCCTGTAATAAAAAACGGAAGCCATGAATCTCTCACGGCTTCCGTTTCTGTTTATGCGGATTGCGCTGAATATCAGTCAATCTTTACGTCGATCTGTTTGGGTTTCACCTCTTCGGACTTTGGCAAGGTCAGATAGAGGATCCCATCCTTGAAGGATGCCTCGGTCTTGTCTGACTCGACATCCTTGGGCAGGGTGAAACTCCTGATAAAGGAGCCATAGGAACACTCCACGCGATGGGTCTTGTTGTCTTTCTCCTCTTTTTTTATCTGTTTTTCGCCCTTTATGGTCAACACTCCGTTTTCAATGGCAACAGAGACATCTTTCTTGTCGACTCCAGGCAGTTCAACCTTGATCTTGAAAGAGTCCTTGTCCTCGGTAATGTCAACAGCGGGCATCCAGTCTCCTGAAAGCATGCCTTCGTGCTGTTTTCCCACTACGGATTTCCTTGATGACCTGTTGTAACGCTCAAGCAGTTCTTCCATTTCACGAAAAGGATCCCATAATGCAAGACTCATATTGTTTACCTCCTTGAAATAGAATTATTTCAGGATATTTTTCAGCATGTTACATACCCTGATTCAACTAAAAAATAAGAACGTTTTTTCAGGTTGCAAGGGGTAATCGAATTTTTTTTGAATTTTATACCCGGGGACATTCATTGACACGGAATAAGGTCAATGATAGTCTGCGACTACTGTTAACCTTATTGACAATTTACCGGAGTTCACAATATAACTGCATGGAATACTTTTCAATATTCAAACCCTCCGGTGAGCCTGAAAAAGACGCGTGGCTTGCCAACATATATACGGAAAATCATCTCGCATATGAGGCATTGCCTGACCAGGTGGCCCCTCCGGAACAGTTGCGTTTCATTGTATATCTGGATGATGAGGACCTTTACTATCCATGTCCTGACAGAATCTTTGAAATGATTGTGGAGCGCAACCATTCAAGCGGCCTGCTTGTGCAGGAATACATGAAGATTTTCAACAGGCTCGAACCGGTTGTCAAAGATACTCTGGACGACAGTTACAAACGCACCTTTCTTCTTGACCTGCTGAGGATAAAATTCAGACACGAAACGGCTTCAATGGTCATGTTTCCGTCACGCCTGGAGAAACGGCTGCTTCAGATATTTACGAGAATAAGCGAAATAGAGCGGCCAATGGCCAGACAAAAGGAGGCCCAGAACCGCCGCATGCGCGATATCATTAATTCCGGGCCCTTTATGGAGGCCCTGAACAGCAGGGATGGGCTTGACTGTGAACCTTCCATCTCCCTGGAAAACCTCGAATTTGAAATCAAGCTGTTGAAGCTCGGGCGCCTTCTTTCCCTTGCCTGTCACCATGAGCTCTGGACAGGGTCAACCAAATATTCAGCAGATGATTTCAGGGGCTTCATGCGCGATATCCCTGATGATGAGGGCTTCAGAAAGTTCAGGAATCTGCTTTCATCATGGAACCGGGAACATGGGTGGCGCTACATACTATGGATGGGCTCCATGTCAGGGTCGGTTATGATAGACCTTGCCATGATAAACATACTGGTTTACATGGGCATAAAGGTCATCATGTCTGTAAAACAGGCATTTTATTACGATGCCGTCACAATATCAGACGTAATGTACGACCCCTATCTTAACGAGGCCCTTGCCGAGGCGGAGATCATTAATAATCCGCGCATCACAAAAAACGAACTCCTTGACAAACTCCAGAGCGACAGGATGCTCTTTATAATCTCTGACGGAACCCAGGAGCGTTTCAACCCCCTGCTGTCATCTGTAACATTCGCCAGGGTTTTCAAGGAGTGTGACCTTGCTGTAAGCAGATGTCCCAACGACGTGCCCTGTTTCCAGGGAAGCCACTTCCGCTACACAAGGGATGTTGTCTCCCTGGCTGCCGGAGAAAATGGAATCGCCACCTTTTTCAAGGAACATCATCCCGCGGTTACAAGATTTTCTGTGGCTGACCTGAAGGCAAAGGCAGATGCCCTGATACAGCACCTGAAAGCCAAAAAGGATGCCGGAGCGACCATCATGTTTTACAGCGCCATTGTAGGCAGCATTCCCCATCAGCTTGAAACTGCCAAGGAGGTGCTGAACACCTTTGTCAACTATCTCAGGGAGAGGCAGGAAGGGGTGGTTATCATAAATCCTGGCGAGCA
>CAYXYO010000148.1:0-4543 GCA_964469365.1 uncultured Desulfobacterales bacterium
CGTCCACCATTCCGTACCTGCTCTTCTGCGCCTTTCAGCTCATGTTCGCCATTATAACCCCGGCCCTGATTACAGGCGCCTTTGCAGAACGTGTGCAGACCGTCGGAGCCGGGGCGGCCATCATCTATTCACTTGTTCTGACCTTCATTATACTCAAAATCGTGAACAAGGTTGCCGGACTCAGGGTTTCAGAAGAGGAAGAACAGCAGGGACTTGATATAACCCAGCACAGCGAAATCGGTTATTCGCTCTGATTTGAACAGGCCTTTTGCCGCTGTTGTTGTGTTGCATTTGTCAATATAGTAAAATAGGCAATCCGGGTCATCCATATTGAGTGGTCCTGATAATATCGCATAATTAACTGTCAGGAGATATCCAGATGAAAAAGATAGAAGCAATTATAAAGCCCTTCAAGCTTGATGACGTAAAAGAGGCGCTTAATGAAATAGGCATCAAGGGCATGACCATCTCGGAAGTAAAGGGGTATGGACGCCAGAAAGGTCACAAGGAGATATACAGGGGAGCTGAATATGTGGTTGACTTCATACCCAAGATCAAAATTGAGATCATAGTTGACGCATCCCTGGTTGACAAGGTGGTGAATGTTGTGCGTGAAGCCGCCAATACCGGAAAGATCGGGGACGGCAAGATATTCGTGCTCCCTGTCGAGGAGGTCATAAGGGTCAGAACCGGCGAAATGGGCAGGGAAGCCATCTGATGCACTCCACCTTTTGTCAGGTAGTTCCAACAACCTTTTCATCAATACACAGAACAAATGCCGGAAACTGATATTGCAAAACACCTCTCTCCCAGGCAGGCGCTGCACATTCTGTGGGACAGGGGTCTGTCAGGCGTTGAGCTCCTCAGGGAGCACTCCGCCTTTATAGACGGTTTCATATCATCCAGATATGAGGCCCTGCCGGAAGAGCTGCGCAAAGGCACGGCTCTTCTGGCCCTTGGCGGATATGGCCGTGAGGAGCACTTTCCCTTTTCGGATGTGGACCTGATGGTGCTGCACACCCCGGAGGCCTCTGACAATATCTCCAGGGTCTCGAAACAGGTATTGTATCCCCTCTGGGATGCCGGACTCGATGTAGGACATGGCGTAAGAAGCGTGAAAGAGTGCCTTGATGACGCGGCAGGGGACTTTTTTCTTCAGGTGGCCCTGCTTGATGCCCGCTTCATATGTGGAGAGCGGGAAGTTTACCAGGCCCTCATGTCCAGATACCAGACACAATTCATTGAAGGCAGGCGCAGTGAATTTGTGGGCATGATGATGGATCACAGACGGGAACGCCACAGGCGGTTCGGCGACCACGCCTATCTTCTTGAGCCCAACATCAAGGAAGGCCGGGGCGGCTTCCGGGATTTCCAGTCAATTCTCTGGACATCAAAGGCGATGTTCGGCATATCATCCCTTTCAGAGCTCGTTGAAGCGGGGCTTGTCCTGCATGAGGAAGGAGAACGTGTAAGCGAAGCCTGGAACAGGCTGATACGCATAAGAAACAGCCTGCATTACGAAAGCGGCAGAAAAAATGACCGGCTCTACTTTGAATATCAGGAGGCCATTGCCAAAAAACTGCGTCATTACGACTCCAGCTCCATGCTGGGAGTTGAGAGCTTCATGGGCGATGTTTACAAGTGCATGGAGGCCATTGCCCGGCTTTCTGATATCTTTTTTGAACATGTGGACGAAACCCTGAAAGGCAGGCTTAACGCCCCCGGCGAGCTGCTTGACCAGGGCGTTGAGCTGGTGAACAACAGGATACATGTAACTTCAGCCGAAGTTTTCATGCAAAAGCCCGCCATGCTCATGAAGGTGTTCGAGCTTGCCGCCATACATGACGCCAAGATACACTACAGGGCAAAACGGATTATCGCTTCATGCGCTGACTTTGCATCAACCGACCGTTTCCGCGCATCCAGACGGGTGTTCGCCTCGTTTCTCAAGGTGCTTTCTTCAGGCGGCAGCGTCAGATACCTGCTTGAAGTCATGCTTGAAACCGGACTGCTTCAGCAATATCTTCCTGAATTTGAACACATTACCGCCCTTGCCCAGCATGACATCTATCACACCTTTACAGTTGACCATCACCTTGTTCAGACAGTCCTGGAGCTTCATAACCTGAAAGAAGAGTTTCCCATGCTCTTTGAAGAGGTTGACACCAATCTCCTGTACCTTGCCGGCCTTGTACACGATATCGGCAAGGGGCTTGGCGGGCGGCACGCCGCAAGGGGCGCCGACATGGCGGAAAAGGCGTGCGGCAGGATGGGCTTTTCCAGACAGGATACAGCCACCATGAAATTTTTGGTGCGAAACCACCTCTTTCTTATTGACGTGGCTGTGCGCAGGGACCTTGAAGATGAATCCCTGATACTCAAATGCGCCAGGAGGATAAAAGACCCGTCCAGGCTGCGCATGCTGACGCTTCTCACCATTGCAGACTCCAGGGCCACGGGACCCGGGGTGTGGAACGAATGGAAAGCGGCCCTGCTCATGGAGCTCTACCACAAAATCGTCCACCTGCTGGAACAGCCTGAGCTTGTGGACCCTGAACGTGAACAGGCAGTGGAGTGGATGAGGGAGCAGGTTATCTCCAGGATGGATGGGGAAAATCCTGACAGGGCCTTTGCTCTGCCTGAGGATTACCTTTTGAGCTTTACCCCAGACGCTGTGATACAGCACATGGCCCTGATGGATGAACTTGCCTCAAGCCGCAGGGATATAATGCTGGTTCCGGAGGATCGGGGAAATTACTGGTCAATCCTGTTTGTGGCCCGTGACCGCACAGGTCTCCTTGCCCGCATCTTCGGATTGCTCTCCCTGCACAACATGTCAGTAATGAACGCCCAGATCTTTACCCTTCCGGGACATATCGCCATTGACGCCATTGATGTGCGAAGCACTATTGAGCAGGATTTCTCCCGATTCGACTGGAAAGGGCTTGAAAAACAGCTCGCAAGGGCATTAAACAGACGGCTTGCCATCTCCTACAGGCTCGACGAAAAATTCGGTTCGGCGTGCAGACATATGAAAGGCAGCGTGCGTCCGGTCAGGGCGGTGGTTGAAAATGAATCCTCTGATTTCTTTACCATCATAGAGGTATATTCAGATGAACGCCCTGTAACCCTGTACAATGTTACAGACACCCTTGCGGACTTCGGCATAAATATCCACAAGGCGAAGATAGGCGCCAAGGCTGACCAGTCAGTGGAGGTGTTCTATGTCCTTGACGACCTTGGAGAGAAGATAGAGGACCCTGAATTCATTCGTGAGATACAAAACGCCCTTGTCCATGCCGCAGGAGCGACATGTGGCGGATAACGGATTTTTTTGAATTTCGGATTTGGTTTTGCACAATCTCTGCGGCAGGGTAATTTGCAGTAAAAAATGTCAGGCAGCCCGTTATGATTTTACAATAATCTCCAGGACATGCCGGCACATAAAAATAAAGGAAACAGTTCTAAACATAAATAACCATCTGTTAAAAGTGAAAGGAGAAAAACAGTCATGGCGATTACAAGAGACGATATTCTCAAGATCGTGAAAGAGGAGAATGTCAATTTTTTCAGGCTTCAGTTTGTGGATGTACAGGGTTTTATGAAAAATATTGCCATTCCGGGCAGCCAGCTTGCCAAGGCCCTGGATGGCGACATGATGTTTGACGGATCATCAATTGACGGTTTTGTAAACATCAACGAGTCAGACATGTACCTCAAACCCGATTATGACACCTTTACAGTGCTGCCATGGAGGAACAAGGAAGGTGTTGCCGCGGCGCGTATAATCTGCGACATCTACAAGTCTGACAGCACAACCCCCTTTGAAGGCTGCCCCAGGGTAAACCTCAAGAGGGTGCTTGCCGAAGCCAAGGATGCCGGCTACACAATGAATGTTGGCACCGAAGCTGAATTTTTCCTCTTTAACCTCGATGACGCCGGAATGCCCACCACAGATACCCACGATATCGCCGGCTACTTCAGCGTTGACCCTGAAGACTGCGGAATCGAATGCCGCCGGGAGATAATCGAGACCCTGGAAAACATGGGTTTTGAAATCGAGGCCTCCCATCACGAGGTTGCCGAAGGCCAGCATGAAATCAACTTCAAGTATGCCGACGCCCTCACATGCGCTGACAACACCATTACATTCAAGTGGGTTGTAAAGACAATAGCAAGAAAATACGGACTCCATGCCACCTTCATGCCAAAGCCTGTTTTCGGCATCAACGGTTCAGGCATGCACACAAACCAGTCCCTGTTCAACCTTGACGGAACCAACGCCTTCTTTGACGAGAATGATCCCATTCAGCTCTCGTCAGTCGCCCGGAACTATATCGCCGGCCTTATCAAGAACGCCCGTTCCATCGCTGCCGTCACCAATCCCCTTGTAAACTCATACAAACGTCTTGTGCCGGGCTACGAAGCGCCTGTCTATGTGGCATGGTCTGCGTCAAACAGAAGCGCCCTTATCAGGATACCGGCCGCCAGGGGACTTTCCACCAGGACCGAACTCCGTTGCCCTGACCCGAGCTGCAACCCG
>CAYXYO010000149.1:0-7870 GCA_964469365.1 uncultured Desulfobacterales bacterium
ACGATTTTCAAAAAAACGCCGGTTGTAGAGTCCTGTAAGACTGTCCTTTACCGAGAGTTTCAGAAGCATCTCCCGAAGGTTTCTTTCCCTGAGAATCCTGTTGATTTTTGCGTCCAGTTCATTGAGGTTGAAGGGTTTGCCAATGAAGTCGCTTGCGCCTGCATCTATCACATCCGTGTATGAAAAATCCTGTTTGAAGCCTGTAACCGCTATGATGTCAGTGTCCGGCCAGTTCTTTTTTATGGCATGAATAAGCTCCATGCCGTCCAGCCTTGGCATCATAAGGTCTGTTATGACAATGGTGAAATTTTCCTTTTCAAGGAGTTCCAGCGCGGCAAAACCGTCCTCCGCTGTCCTGGACGGACACCCCTTGAGGTCGAGATGGTCAGAGAGCAGCTCCCGTATCATGGGATCGTCGTCGACTATCAATATGTTCTGCTTTTCAAAGGCCTGGCTCATATCAAAGGCAATATTGTGTAATTGATGTCAAAAATATTTTTTGTTGCATGAAGGGTGTTGACAGTATGCACCTGTGCCGGACAGGTTCTGTCTCAGGGTGCCATTAAATCTGTTTTGAGCAGGGTTTCATGATGTTTGTGCCTGAAAATATCATGGTTGTTTTCTGAACCCATGCGCGTCCCCCCTGATTTGTACGCAACCTAAAGAAGAAGATGAATAAGGTCAAGTATTTTGTTTGTAACGCAGTATGTTTTTGCAAAATTTATCTTATGATGTTAGTATGAAAAGGGTGTGAGGCGGTCTCAGGAACCGTGGTTTCAACAAAAGGCCGCTCAAGGCATTTTGAATTGTCTTCGGCGCAATGCTGGCATGTCTGTCAGGGCTTTTTCATGGAAGGTGATATTTGATCCGGTTTGTGTGATATTCAGAGATAAATGACAGCAGGAAAGAAAAAGGCTGAAAAGAGCGGAATTGTGAGATTCGGCATATCCATACCCGAAAACCTTATTACTGCCTTTGACAACTACCTGAACGACAGGGAGTACGGAAGCCGGTCAGAGGCCATAAGGGATCTCATGCGTGAGAAGCTCATTGAACAGGACTGGGAAGAGGACAGCTCCGCCCAGCCGGTGGTGGGTACAATTACCTATGTCTTTGATCATCATAAAAGGGAGCTTGTGGACTCAATACTTGACATACAGCACGATTTCACAGACCATGTAATTGTTTCCCAGCATGTGCATCTTGATCACCATAACTGCATTGAGGTAGCCATAGTAAAGGGCAGGCCAAGTGAGCTCAGGGGGCTTGCTTACAAGCTCAAGGCCCTGAAGGGTGTAAAACACTGCAGGCTTACCATGACAACGTCAGGGGCCGGGCTGTAGTATTGAAAGTCAGTTGCCCTGATTCACCGGTTCTGAAACGGCGGCGTTCTTATTGTCCGCTTTTGTGAAGTGCCTCAATATCTTTTTTAATAATTTTTGAGAGGTTTTTAAGGATAACAGATGGGAGAACAGAAAGAACTTTTCGCAGGCACAATGAAGACCTGCGACATATCAGAGGAGCTTAAAAAATCTTATCTTGATTATGCCATGAGCGTAATCGTCGGCAGGGCGCTTCCCGATGTAAGGGACGGTCTCAAGCCGGTTCACAGGCGCATCCTCTTTGCCATGAACGAGCTTGGCAACGCCTTTAACAAACCCTACAAGAAATCTGCCCGCATTGTGGGCGATGTTATCGGTAAATATCATCCCCACGGAGATACCGCGGTTTATGACACCATAGTAAGGATGGCCCAGGATTTTTCCATGAGGCATCCCCTGGTTGACGGACAGGGCAACTTCGGTTCGGTGGACGGGGATTCGCCTGCCGCCATGCGTTATACAGAGATCAGGCTCACGAAACTGGCCCATGAGCTGATGCGCAACCTTGACGAGGATACCGTTGATTTTGCCCCCAACTATGACAACTCCCTGGAGGAGCCCACAGTGCTGCCCTCCATGGTTCCCAATCTCCTGGTAAACGGCTCGTCAGGAATAGCCGTGGGCATGGCCACCAACATACCGCCCCACAACCTTGGCGAGGTGGTTGACGGTATCATTTGTCTGATACGAAATCCCAACTGCACCGTGGCTGACCTTATGGAGCATATTCCGTGTCCTGATTTCCCAACCGCCGGACTCATCTGCGGCAACAAGGGGGTGAAATCCGCGTACGAGACGGGCCGGGGCATCTTCAAGATGAGGGCGAGAACCAGCATAGAGCCCCAGGCCAGGGGAAAAAGGGAGCATATAATCATTACAGAGCTGCCCTATCAGGTGAACAAGGCGAAACTGGTTGAGAAGATAGCAACCCTGGTGCGTGACAAGAAGGTGGATGGCATAAGCCTTGTGCGTGATGAATCCGACCGGCGGGGCATGCGTATAGTGATTGAGCTCAAAAAGGACGGGGTGGCAAAGGTGGTGCTGAATCATCTCTACAAGCATACCGCCCTGGAGAGCAGCTTTGGCGTGATAATGCTTGCCATTGTCAATGGGAAACCCGAACTCCTCAACCTCAAGCAGGTGCTTGGTCACTTCCTCCAGCACAGAAAGACCGTTATAATACGGCGCACCTCCTACCGGCTCAGGAAGGCTGAAGAAAGGGCGCATATACTGGAGGGCCTCAAGATAGCCATTGACAATCTTGATGACGTTGTGGCCCTGATACGCGCTTCCAAGACGCCTGCCGAGGCGCGTGAAGGTCTGATGGAGAGGTTTTCCCTCACCAGGGTTCAGGCCCAGGCCATTCTTGACATGAAGCTCCAGAGGCTTACCGGCCTTGAGCTTGAAAAGATACTGGAAGAGTATCGTAAAATCATGGAGGATATCAGAAGGTACAGGGATATCCTGGCCAGTGACGCCCTGGTGCTTGAAATAGTTGAAAAGGAGCTCCTGGAACTGAAAGAGAATTTTGCAGATCCCAGGCGTACCGAGCTGGTTGGAGACCCCAGGGAGATAAGGATAGAGGACCTGATTGTAGAAGAGGACATGGTGGTCACCCTCTCCTACCGGGGTTACATAAAACGCAATCCCCTCAGCATATACCGCAGCCAGAACCGTGGCGGCAAGGGCGTGGCAGGCATTGCCAACCGTGATGATGACTTTGTTTCCAGCCTGTTTGTGGCGTCAACCCATGACTATTTCCTCTGTTTCAGTAACCTTGGCCGGCTTTACTGGCTCAAGGTGCATGAGATCCCGGAGTTCGGGCGCACTTCAAGGGGCAAGGCCCTGGTAAACCTGCTTACCCTGAACAGGGAGATGAACGAACATATCGCTGCCGTCATACCTGTAAGGTCATTTGATGAAGACAAGTATATATTCATGGCAAGCCGCAGGGGGATAGTTAAAAAGACGGAACTCAGGGCGTTTTCCCATCCCAGTCCGAGGGGTATAATCGCCGCCGTGGTTCGGGATAATGATGAACTCATGTCAGCATCTCTTGCGGACAGCTCTTCTGACACCATCTTTCTTGCCACGAAAAACGGCAAGAGCATACGTTTTCCGGCAGATGACATACGCGCCATGGGCAGGACCGCCGCCGGAGTGCGCGGGATAAGGCTGGATGACGACGACCGTCTTGTATCCATGGTAACCGTTGAGAGTGAAAACGCCACGTTTCTTACTGTGACTGAAAACGGATACGGCAAGAGAACGGCGGTTTCCGAGTACAGGGTGCAGGCCAGGGGCGGCAAGGGGGTCATCAATATCAAGACCACTGAAAAGACCGGTCTGGTGGTCGGCGTGATTCCCGTAACCGACAATGATGAAATCATGCTCATAGGCTCAAACGGCAATATTGTGCGGACAGGGGTTGACAAGATTCGCGTCATAGGCCGTTCGACCCAGGGTGTAAAGATTATCAGGATAGATCCCGGCAACAAGCTCGCGGCCATTGCCAGACTTGTTGAACGTGAAGGGGAGCAGGGAGGATAGTGAACAGGGTTGCCATACTGGGAGCCGGAAGCTGGGGCACTGCCCTTGCTTCCATGTTGGCCGGAAAGGGTGTTGACACATCCCTGTGGGTCAGAGATCCCGATGCAGCCAGGGCCATGAGGCTGGCAGGCGAGAATGAAAAGTACCTTCCGGGATTTCCCCTGCCCCCGGAGCTGGAGGTGACATCCGGGCTTGAAAGGGCGATATCAGGCAGGGAGTGCCTGCTGTTTGCCGTTCCGTCCCATGGCATGAGACAGGTGGCTGAACAGGTGAACGACCTGCTGGATAAATCGTCTGCCCCCGGGCCGGGGGCGTTTGTTTCCGCCTCAAAGGGTATTGAGAACAGAACCCTTATGACCATGACCGGTATCTTCAGGGAGGTGTTCGGACAGAAGGCCGGGGGCAGGACAGCCGTCCTTTCAGGTCCCAGCTTTGCCGTGGAAGTGGCTCAAAAACAGCCTACGGCGGTCACCCTGGCAGTCTCAGACATGGAACTGGGGCATCTGCTTCAGACGCTTTTTTCCACTGATTTTTTCAGGGTCTATCTCAGCAGCGACATGGTCGGCATAGAGCTTGGAGGCGCTGTGAAAAATGTTCTAGCAATAGCGGCCGGCATTTCTGATGGCATGGGGCTGGGGACCAACACCAGGGCGGCCCTTATTACCAGGGGGCTTGCTGAAATGAGCAGGCTCGGCGTCAGGGCCGGGGCCTCTCCCCTCACATTTTCAGGTCTTGGCGGTCTGGGTGACCTTGTGCTTACCTGTACAGGGGCCCTGAGCAGAAACCGCCAGGTGGGGTTGAGGCTTGGGGAAGGTCAGGGAATGGAAGAGATAATGAATTCCATGACAATGGTGGCAGAGGGGGTGAAAACCGCCCGTTCGCTCTTTAATCTTGCAAGGCGGTATGATGTCCAGACCCCTGTTATCGACCAGGTTTACAGGGTGATATATGAAGGCCTTAAACCAGCGGACGCGGTGAGGGAACTCATGTCGCGCCCGCCGGTACATGAACTTCATGGAATAGAGTAGAGAGATTGAGTACAGTCCGTCCGGTTGCGACCGGCCCTGTTCAGATTGCCAGTGCGGCGGGCGGGTATGGAAAAGAGGATTGCGACACAGTCATTTTCATCCCGTGTTGCATGGGACAGGCCGGAGCCCTAATTGTTTTCAGCAACTCCGGCCTGTTATTTGACTTTCTTAAAGATGCCTTAGAGTATTTTGGCTATTTCAGCCGCGGCCCTTTTCATGTCCAGAAAGATAAGCCCCAGCTTGGCCATCTTGTTGCACATGACTGTGAGCACTCCGTCAGGACCCGCAGACATCATTACGACAAAACCGTTAGCGCCTCTGATAAATACCTGTTCCAGTTGCCCCCTTCTGAGCTCTGTGCTTGCCCTTTCTCCTATGGCAAGAAGTGCAGCGGCCATGGCCGCCATGCGTTCCTCGTCCATGTCAGCAGGGAAATTGGATGCCATGAGCAGACCGTCCGCGGATACTACTGCGGATGCCTCTATGTCTCCACTGGATGCGGAAAGACTCTGCAGTATTGTGTTCAGTGCGTCATATTTGGAAAGTTGAGCCATTTGTTTCTCCTGTTTTATGTTTCTGGATGTTTATATGTAAACGAAATCTGCAAGCAGGGGTTCACACAACTGAAGTACGCAGTTGGTAGCCTGCCTGTATGCACATTTTTTTTCAGCATATGCCATTAGTATGAATTGCCACTCAAGATTCTGGAAATACCTGGTTACGACAAATTCCCCGGAAACTCCCCTGAAGGTGAGTTCGTCAGGCCTTGAGATTATGTTTTCCCGTTCAGCCCGTTGCACAACATCTGCCATCATGATTCCGATTGCCGGCAGGGCTTCCATGTATGGAAGGCCGCTTCTGCTTGTCTCAAGCACCGGAAAAGCGTCCCTTGTGACTATTACAAAGCCGTCAAGGTGGCTTTTCAGGAGAATCTGATGCATGGTTTCCTGCATCTCATCCTCGTCAATAAAGGGGGAGTTGCCTGCCCAGGACTCACCTATCTCCATACTGTACTCAAGCCGCTGGGTCATAAGGGCAAAGCCCGGACTTTTGTAGATGTCAAATGAAGCCGGAAATGCGTCGGGATTGAACTCCCTGTCTGTCACATCGCCATCGCTACGGACAAGCAGCGCCTTGGCGTTTTCCTCTGGCAGGGTTATGTGCAGGCCGGTGTGTGATGTGCTCATGTTTCCTCGTCGTCTTGCGGAAGATATTTTTTCAGTATATTAAGGTTCTGTTTTATAACCGGATGGTCAGGGGCCAGTTCCTTGGCTTTGAGCCACATTTCTCTTGAGAGTTCATAGTTTTTCTCTCTGAACGCGGAGATTGCCTGGTCAAAAAGCGTGTCAAGTTCATCTGCTTCAACCTGGCTTTTGTCCAGGGCCTCGGCCACTTCTTTAATAAACCTGTTTTCCCTGGACAGGAAGGGTACTGATGACTGTTCACCGGATTGTTCCATGACCCGGGTTTCTGTTGTTGGGGAATGAACAGGTTCGTTGATGTTGACTTCTTCAGGACGGTGTTCCCTTATCCATTTTGCAGAAGGAATTTCTGATTCTTCAGCTTCGGTTTCATTACCTTCATCCCTTGCCAGGGCCGCGTTCATGAGGATGGCTTGCATGGGGGTGTCGATCCTTACTTCCGCGGGTGCAGCCATGTCATGTATCCATATCCTCACATCTTTCCACAGCAGTATGTGCATTGCAGCGTCAATTCCTGTAAGGTTGCCAGCGCATGCGTCCACCATTTCGCCGTCATGTATGTGGATAAGGCCGATTCTCCCGTTCTGTTTGTCCTGTACGCCTACCGTGCAGGTTTTCTGGTCAAGGGCGACAAGCTGCAACAACGATGAAAGGTCAACCCCTTCGGTATATGTGTGGGGAAGGTATGAATCTATCCATTGCAGTATCTTAAGACCTATGCCATTGATGTCCACAGGTTTTGGCAGGACTGCCACCACCCCGGTCTGTTTGACGTATTGTTGAGGCGCTTCTCCCATGCTGGTCATGACAGCCCTGGGAATGTGCGGAAATTCCTCCATCATGTGGCTCAGAAATGTTATGCCGTCCATATAGGGCATCTGGAGATCTGTTATCAGGAGATCAACCCGGTTGTTCCTGACTTTCTCAAGCCCCTCAATACCATTTGAGGCGGTTATGCATTTCAGCTCACGGACTTTTTCAATTCCTATGCGTAGCATTTCCCTCAATGTAGCGTCATCATCCACTACAAGCACTGTTTTTCGTCCGTTTGTGTTTACGCCCATGATTTTTGTTTGAATTTTACAGTGTTAGTCTGGTTTATACATAGGTCATACTCATTTCAAGGTGCTGCCAAGGCTTAAGACTCCTGGAATGCTAACAGTATTATGCAATCTTTGTTCCTTATCCCAGGGCGCATGTAAGATTGTCCACCCAGTCAATAAAGGCCTTGACGGTTTCCTTGCCCGACATCCTTGCCCCATGCTGTGGCACTATCATCTCTATATCCAGTTTGCGGGCTTCCGCTGCCCATCTCCTGCATGCCTCGGAATGCGGGATATACCTTGCGTGAAAACCGGACATGTTTTCTATGTGTTCCTGGAACTGCTGCGGCGAAGTGACATTTTCCGCTGGCGGCGCAATGGATGCGCCCAGGTCTCCGGTGAACAGGATCTTCGAGGTTTCATCATACAGGTGAAAGTTGCCCGGAGAGTGGAGAAAATGGGCAGGAACCATTTTCAGGCCCGCGCCTGACAGTTCCAGGTCAGTGCCTTCATCGGGTACGGCAATCATGCGGTTTTCCGCAAAGCTGCTTGTGCAGAAGTTGGGAATAAACCTTGTCCAGAGCGCTGATATGACGATTTTGGCATCCGTCATGAGAAGCCAGCCGTTAAGCCCTGCTCCAACGTCAGGGTCCTGATGGGAGAGG
>CAYXYO010000150.1:0-2546 GCA_964469365.1 uncultured Desulfobacterales bacterium
GATTATTCTGACTGGCGAGGCTCCAATGGACTTTATTGCGAGAAGTTCCCTGTTTCTGGCAAGGACAAGGGCCCCGAGCAGGCCTGAGATGAGGATGGCAAGGGGAGCAAGCTCAAATATGACAGCCGGTGAGGAATAGATAAAATATAGCAGGGCAGTGGAAAAGGGGACCCGTGCCTCCATGAACCTGCCCAGTTTTTCAAATGCGTCAATAATTATATAGATGGCGACCACAGAAGGCATCACCAGGAAAAACATGGAAAAGAAACGGCTTGCGAGATAACGGAAAAGTATGCTGTTCATCATCCTGCCACCGGCCCTTTTTCCGCGAGTCTCCGGAGAAGCCGGAATGTCAGGAAACCAAATCCCGCATTTGGCAACCAAAGGCTGATTGAAGGCGGAATCAGGCCCTGTTCAGCCATGTTTGACGCGAAAATAATGGTCATATAATAAATGATAAAACCTGCGAGTCCGGCGGCAATGCCACCTGCAAGTCCGGTTCTTCCAAGAAAAACCCCAAGGGGCAGGGCAATGACGCCGAAAATAAGGGTGCCTGTGGGGATTGCCAGTCTTTTATGGAGTTCAACAAGACATGAGAGCGCATACTCAGGGTCGTCTTCTGTCTCATGGCCCCGCCTGTAAAGCTCTGAAAGCCCCATCTCACCACGCTTTTTGCCATGTTTGGCCACTGGCGTTGAAAGGCTGAGCGCGTATGAGTTGAAATCAAGGAGATCCACAACTCCTTTATCGCTGCCCTGGCTGGTCATGGTGCCGTGTGAAAGTTTGAGGACAATGGAAGACCTGTCGGGTTTTACCGCAAGATGGCCTTCCCTGGCAAGTATCTGGTAAGGCATGTTTTTCAGCCTCGTATCCCTTATATAAACTCCATGAAGCTCCCTGCCGCTGTCATCAGTCCTGTCAATATAGAACGTAAGTCCCTTGTGCGGAGAAAAAAAGACCTTTTCAGGAAGCCCCCTGAGGAAAACCGCCTCGGTTATCTCCTTCAGAAAAGACCTTGACGCGGTTTTTGCAGCAGGCACCACAAGGGTTGCGGTGGCAAGGCTGACTATCCAGCATGCAATGGCGAATATCACAAAGGGGCGCGCGAGCCTTGCGGTGCTTACGCCGCAGGCAAAAAGGGCAACCATTTCATTGTCGCGGGCAAGCCGCATGGCCGCGAGCAGGGCCCCGAGCAGGGTCGCAATGGGCAGGATTACCATTAGGAATACCGGCAGCATAAGAAGTATCAGCTTGCCAAACTCCCCAAGGCTTATGCCGGCGTTCAGCAGGGGCTCGATATAACCCAGGAGCCTTGCCATGAGAAAGAGTATGCTGAGGCCCACCAGCGTCATCAGAAAGGGCTGGACAATCTCCCTGAAAACAAGTTTTTCATACAGAAGCCCCCCCATTTCAGACACACCCCCTCCATATTGCCCTTATCCTTCTGACAAAGGCCCTGTCCTCTGCGCTATCCCTGCCTCGCACGGTAAGATAACCTCCGGTGAGCATTCCATCAGCGCCTGCCATGCATGCAAGGGCAAGAAAATCGGTCAGGGCGCTCTCCCTGCCGCCCGCAAGGCGTATGGCGGCATTGGGGAGCAGCAGGCGAAAGATGGCAACCGCCCTGATGATGGCGTCCATGGCAAGGGGCCGGCACCCTTCAAGTGGAGTCCCCCTGATTGGAACAAGTATGTTCAGTGGAACTGAATCCACATCAAGATCGGCAAGGAGGGATGCCATGGATATGCGGTCCTCTTCTGTCTCTCCAAGACCGATTATCCCCCCTGAACACACCTCAAGTCCGGCCGATGCGGCTGCCTTTATGGTTGCGATACGTTCATCAAACTTATGGGTGGAACATATTCCCGGGAAAAACTCCCTTGAGGACTCCAGATTGTGATGATACCGCTTTACACCGGCATCCCTCAAACGGAGCATGGTTTCACGGCCAGCGATGCCAAGGGAACAGCAGACATCAAGCCCTGTCTCACGGCGGACCGCGGAAACAATGCCGCAGATAGCATCTATCTCATGGTCTGCCGGGCCCTTTCCGCTTGTAACAATACTGAAGCGTGTCGCACCCGCATCCCTTGCCCTTTCCGCCTGCCTGACCGCTTCATCAGCAGAGACAAGGCCATAGACAGGCGCTGACGTGGAATAACGCGACGACTGGGCGCAAAAGGAGCAGTCCTCGCTGCATTTCCCTGACCTGGCGTTCATTATTGTGCACAGGGAGAAGGAATCGCCCCTGTGCCTCAACTTTGCGGCAAGGGCGGCGTTCATTATTTCAGGAAGCGGCCCTGCAAGAAGTTCCCGGAGATTAACAGCGGCCATGAAATCAGCTTTCAAACCTTACCTTTCTGAAAGTTTCAAGGCACCTGTCCATTATATCCTCAAGCTGGGGTACGGTTACGCAAAGCGGCGGAAGCACATATATCACATCTCCAAGCGGACGCAATATGATGCCGTGCTTCAGGCTTTCGAGATAGACCTGCCAGCCAGCCCTCACACTGCTGTCAAAGGGCTCTCCGGTGCCGGGGTTCCTT
>CAYXYO010000151.1:0-4375 GCA_964469365.1 uncultured Desulfobacterales bacterium
ATCGTGTTTGTCATACTGCCTGAGAGGTGCTTCATCTTTGTTGAATACTGTAGTCTCAAGGAAAATGGTTCGGAATTTTTTTGTTCCGGTAAGGCGCAGGAGTTCAGAGGCCGCCAGGTTGCGGGCATCCCTTACTTCCGGAGATACCAGTTTCCCCTTTTCGGCTATCTCTCTTTCCGCCCAATCCATGGCCTGTAATGCGGATTTTTTATAAAACGCCGCTTTGTCAGTATCAAATTTTTCTATTACCAGAGAGCTTCTTGCTGCTGTCGCAGCGTAAAGATATGATGACCATACGCCTGGGGCATAGGCATAGATGTTGTGGCTTTCCTGCCAGGATGTTTCGCCATAAAACGGGTGGCCGCCTGATTCCACCCCTCCACGTATCCCGCCATCAGTCGTCTGGAGCTTGCTGAAGAAATCGACAGACCACAGGGCCTCGTCAAGGATGTCAGGAATGGTGTTTGACGACTCTGGAATATTCAGGGGTAATCCAGTATAAAAATCCGGATATTGAAGGTAAAGGTCGAGAAGATATCTTGCTACTCTGAGATGCTGTATCCGTCTGTCCCAGTCTCCGGCATCAAAGTATCCACCCCTGATGTCCCGTACCTCTTTTGATGTGCGACCGTTGACAAGGGCGTTGAAATTGTCATCTCCTTCCAGAAAACCGTTTGAAGTGGCCATAAGCGGTGTTATGGACTGGAAAATTTTTATGTTTTTGCCCGGAAGAAAAGCAGCGGAACGTTTGAAAGGTGTCCATGGCGGCCCAATGGCAATGCCGCTTCTCTGGTGATAAAACGCGCGGAGGGCCTTGACATGCACCTCGTGCCACACATGTCTGCCTATCTGTACAGGCCATGAACACCCTACGCCATACACACATACACGGTATGATCCCTCTTTTCTGACAGTGTTAAAATCAGCCTGCCAAACATCGGTTTTGTTAAAATTTTTTGCGTATGCGTCATCAAAGGAATCCGCAGATTTTGCAATGGTCATGTTCCCGGAAAAGACGCTGGTTCCTGTTCTGTTATTGATTACAACAAATCTTTTGTGGCGGCTGAAATCCAGACCGCCTCCCGTGCCCATCCATTCTGAAACAAAGGCAAGTTTCGGCGCGTCATCCGGTCTCCAGCCGACCTGTGAAACATGTACGGCGCTGCTTCTGAGGGCCAGGGGCGTATAAATCATTTCAAAGGGGTGGATGCCAGCTGTCCTGTCCACAGAGACAACATAATGACAGTCGCGCTTCATGCCGGTTGGAAGTTCCAGGAAAACGCGGTGGAAAATCGCTGCGTCAAGTCCTTTCGCAGTAATTACCGCATCAAATGGAACAGATTTTCTGAATACCTTTACAGGTGTCCTTGGCGTTCTGTATGCCGGATCATCTGGTGAGACAACTGTATAGGTTGCCGGCTTGTCCCAAAAGTCTTCCGGCAAGAAAGGTAAACGTATTTTTTCAAAACTTGTCAGCCGGTCGCCATTTTTGCCAGTGAGGAAACCCTTGACGTGCCCTTTTCTGATCAGCAACCTGCGTCCTTCACGATCAGCCCTGATAATGTCGTGCAGGGCTGCCAGATAGGGTGTCTGTTGCATGTGGGTTGTCTTTCCCTCATGTATATGGATTTCAAAAAGTTTGTCAGTAACCGGACCGGTGAACGTGACTTTGCAAAGTTGTTTCTTGATGTTGTCAGCGTATGCCATGTGCGCCTGGCAAATAGAGAAACAGTAAATTATACAGCAGATGTGCAGAAACCGTTTCATATTTTACTGCCAAGACACAAGGCAGCCCATCGGCATCTTGGTAAAAAATATTTTATGATGATAATCGGGCCTGCGATGCCTGCCGCAAAGGTGAAGGGTATGATGCATATCGGGTCGATGTCCTGTTTGAGCATGAGATAATATACAGGGAAAATAAAATAGTATTGAAGCAGATATATCTCAAGGGAATATCTGCCTGCAAATTTCAGAAAAGAGAACTTTAAAGTATCATGCCATGTAAAGCACATGCTGATTACCATGAACGTGCCTGCGAATGCGACAAGCACATCCAGTGACGGCAATTTCAGCGTCATGGTTACATTCAACATATAAAAGAACAGGAAAGAGCATGTCCATAACAGCGCTTTCCTGTGTCCCGTGATAAAAGCAAAAAAACTTTTCTTGTAATTTGCAACCCAAAGGCCGGCTGTAAAAAAGATCATATATTTGCCAAGATGTGAGAAGGCAGCGAAATCGTAATCAGCCATTCCTGTCAGAGCGGGTAATGCCGCCAGAATAAACATGAGCCAGACAGGTATAAAACGCAAGAAAGCTGTAAACAGCTTCATAAGAATAATTACATAAAGGAACCATAAAAATAGCGCCGGATTGTTAAGGGGATAGACAAAAATGTCCAGCAGAAACCTGGCCGGATCAACCGGTCGGTTAACCATGGACGGAACAACAAACTTGATGATGAAAAAAGAAAAGCTTATTGTAATATACGGGATCAACAATCTTTTTATGCGAGGCAGCACATAGGAGACAAGTCCTTCCGATATGAATCTAACCGAAAAAAATCCTGACATGAAAAAGAACAGAGGCATGTGAAAACTGTAAATAAACTCCTTCATGGAGGGCAGGGCGGTTTTGATAGGTTCGCTGTGTCCAAGGGTGACGAGCAGGATGGCTATGCCCCTGGCAATTTCCATCCTTGGGCCGTACCATATGACATTTTCGCATGTCTCAGTAGGCGTTTTCACTATAAAACCCTTTTACCACTGACTGGAGAATAATCCTGAGATCAAGCAGCAGAGACCAGGAACGTATATATTCAAGGTCATAATGTACCCTGGCAGCCATTTTTTCAGGAGTATCGGTTTCTCCACGGAAACCGTTTATCTGGGCAAGCCCTGTAATGCCGGGCCTGACCTTGTGACGCAGCATGTAATTGGGTACAAGTTTTCTGTACTCTTCATTATGGGCTACTGCGTGCGGCCTTGGTCCTACAATGGACATGTCCCCCTTTAGCACATTTATAAACTGGGGCAGTTCATCCAGGGAAAATTTTCTGAGAATGCGCCCTACAGGGGTAACTCTAGGATCATTCCTGGTTGCCTGTCTGACCACATCTCCATCATCCATGGTGTACATGGTTCGGAATTTGTACATTCTGAATTCCTTTCCATTCAGTCCATATCTTTTCTGACAGAACAGAACCGGACCACTTGACGTCAGTTTTACTGCCAGGGCTATCAGGGACATGGGAAGTGCAATAACTGTCAATATGATGGAACCAAGAACCAGATCCTCCACCCTTTTAACGGATTCATTAAAACCATAGGCTGGGCTTTCATATATGCTGAAAGCGTGGTGTCCCGCAAGGAACTGCCAACACGGTTTAAGCAATGTGGGGAAAAGCTGTGAGGGTAACACAAAGTAGAGGGATACGGTAGTGTCAGAAAATGATTTTATTATCTTGCTGATATTGCTATAATATTCTACAGAGACACAGAGATAGGCAAGCTCGAATCTGTGGTCTGCCGCATCTTCAATGCACTGGTTGATGTCGCCAAGACACGGGATGTCAGCATCACATGGCAAGGTTGTATTCTCATCATGCATGCTTGCCCTGTAATATCCCATCAATTCTGTTGTGAGGTAAGGCGCAGATTTTAGGAAACAGGCTATTTTCATTGCCTGTTCCCCATTTCCTATTATAACTGTTTTGACTGTCCCGGCTTTGCAGCCGTAAGCAAAATAACGAAAAAAGATGATTCTCCATATCAACAACATAAAAGGAACAACCAGAAACCAGAGTCCTATAATTCTCCTTGAATATTCTTCGCTTTGTCTTGCCAGATATGCGATAAACAGAAGACACAGCATGACAAGGAGCCATGAAACAAGCACCCTTATACACCCTTTAAAAGGATTGCATGGGGTATGTTCAATATTTAACTGTATAAAATTGGAGAGATAATAAATAATAAGGGTGAGGATGTTGACGACTCCATACATGGTTGTCCAGATACGTAACCAGAGTTGCAGGTTTCCATGCCAGTAATAAAGACCTATCATAAAAAGCAAACCTACTATGATAAGACCGTCAATCAGGTGTACATAGAATGGAATTGACTTTTCATACTGACCGGCGTTATAATAATCATTTACGGTAACCATTATGTTTAATTTATCCTTTGAAATAGCATGGTTAAAAGATTCCGGTTCATGATCCTACAATGAGATTTTTTACGCTGTTAATATCTTTTTTATATTGTTCTTTCCCCATATTCAATAATAATATTGTATGTGCGTCCCCTTTTTTTATGGGGTTTCAGAATGTCTGTTATAATAATACATTAAAAGCCAAATATATGACATGGCA
>CAYXYO010000152.1:0-4365 GCA_964469365.1 uncultured Desulfobacterales bacterium
GAAGGGAAAAGACAAAGAGCGCTATAACGCTTGATGAGTGATTGTAGCTTGCAAACGTTTTTCTGTTCATGGCCTGGATGCTGACGCCTTGATAAATGTCAGCATTCAGGCTGATTCAGGAAAGTGGCTGTTTTCTGATTGCAAGGATGTATGGATTCACGGATTGATCCCTGGTCTATTGCTGCATTGTTGCTGGAATGAGAAGTGCTATCATCTGTCTGACATGCCGCATTTTTAGATGTTGTTACGTTTTTACCTTGAACAGGAAACCCTGATTGTCAGGGTACAGATAAACTTTTGAGCGTATTGTCTGGATTATTTGTTTTCAGATTGTCATGGAGGAAAATATGAAAAATGTCGGCATGATTATTATGTGTTTAATGATATTGTTTTTTTCTGCTGCCCTGGCCGGCGCCGCAGACCCGAAACCTGTACTGAAAGCCAACCATGCAGAAAGTTCATTTTCCATACAGGAGGGGCAACCTCTTACCATTACAGCACAGTTTTCGCCTGGTTCTTTTGGAGGCCAGGGCGCGGACTGGTGGGTAATATACAATAGTCCTTCAACGGGACTTTATTATTATGACCTGATGAATAGCTGGCAGAATGTGGGAGATGATGTAACAAGGCTTATGCCCACATATCAGGGCGGTCTTGTCTCCATACCAGAGACGCCTGTGTTTGTCAGCGCAAGCCTTCCGCCTGGAAAATATCAGTTCTATTTTGGCGTGGATATGACCGTGAACGGCATTATTGATATTGATACCCTCTACTATGACAGCGTGGAGGTGACGGTAACGCCGGGTTCAAATCCTGTTACAGCATGCGCTGATATTGCCGGAGAGTGGCGGGGGCCGTATTCCGAGACATATTGCGATGGCCAGACCTACAAGGGAATCTGGACAGCCACAATAACAGCGGCATGTCATATTACAGCCTTTGGGGAAGCCGGGGAATGGTATCAGGGCTTTATAAAAAATCATAAACTGAGAGTTGTGCAGAATGATTACTCGTGCGGTACAAGCACCATCAACGCAACTGTTAATCCCGGAGGCATAAGCGGTTCCTATACCTACAGCAAGGGTGGGCAGGGTACTTTTTCAGGAACAAGACAGTAGATATGAACAATGTAACTTGCGATATCAGGCAGTAATATGCCCAATGACAATATTCAATGAATAAATCACCTGACGTAATAAGATACCGTGCGGTAGTAACCAGGCCGCGCAGGGAGACACTTAATGGACACAGGAGCATCAACCTGTGGTTTACCGGTCTTTCCGGCTCAGGCAAGTCCACCATTGCCCATGGAGTGGAGGAAAGACTGCATCTTATGGGGTGCAGGACCTATGTCTTTGATGGGGATAACGTACGCCACGGACTCTGCGGCGATCTCGGATTCTCCCAGGAGGACAGGTCTGAAAACATGAGACGTATTGCTGAAATGGTCAGGCTCTTTGTGGACGCAGGGGTCTTGTCCCTTACGGCTTTTATTTCTCCGTTAAAGGCTGACAGGCTCAGGGTGAAGGAGATTGTTGGAGATGAAAACCTTGTGGAGATATATTGCAACTGTCCCCTTGAGGTGTGTGAACAGCGTGATGTAAAGGGGCTATACAAAAAGGCGCGGGCAGGCCTTATCAAGAATTATACAGGCATTTCCGCGCCATATGAACCGCCTGACGCCCCTGACCTGGAACTTCGCACAGCAGAAGAGACCCTTGATGAAAGTATTATGAAGGTTATTGATTTTCTGAGACAGCGCGGCATCATCCTTCGTTGAAATTGGATAGGGCCTGTCAGCAGATGTCAATGGTTATGGTGACAGGCGTTTTTTTGCCATCAATGCGAACTTTTCCACCATCCGCTGTCTCACAGGCTCAGGCACGAGGCCCTCAAGGTCGCCCCCGAACTGTGCCGCTTCCTTTACAATGGTTGAACTTATATATATCCAGCGGAAGCCTGTCATGAGAAAGACGGTTTCTATTCCCCTGTCAAGTTTTCTGTTCATAAGCGCCCGCTGAAGTTCATATTCAAAGTCGGAAACAGCCCTCAGCCCCCTCAGGATGGCGCATGCTCCGTGCCGCCTGGCGAAATCCACAAGAAGCCCTTCAAAGGCTGACACCTCAACCCGTGGATAGTCCTGATCCCCCACAAGTTCCCCCACGGCCTCGCTTATCATCTCCACCCTTTCGTCAAAGGTGAAAAGCGGGGTCTTGGAAGGGTTGCGTCCAACGGCAATGATAACCTTGTCAAACATTCCAAGTCCGCGGCTTATCAGGTCAAGGTGGCCGTTTGTAAAGGGATCAAATGTTCCTGGATAGACCGCTGTTTTCATCTCGCCGTTACTGTTGTCTGCTGTCATATTGTCTGTTCCTTTTTGTTGACCGGTCTGGCTGACCAGATGGCCGCCATGCCTGCCCCTGAAAGGTTGTGCCATACGCTGAAGATGGCCCCGGGAAGGGCAGCCGCACTGGAAAAATATTTTATGGCAAGGGCTACGCCAAGCCCTGAGTTCTGCATGCCGGTTTCAATGGCAATGGTCCTCGAGGTAATTATATCAAAACCCAGCATCCTGCTGGCAAGGTATCCTGTTGCCAGACCGCATGCATTGTGGAGCATGATGGCTGCCACAATGGCAAACCCTGATGTCTCTATACTGTTTCTGTTTAGCGCTACAATTATCGCTATTATGACTGCAATGGCAATTATTGAGATAACCGGAGAAAATTTCCTTGTTTTCTCCGCAAGAGTCCTGGCGAAAAAATTGATGGCCACGCCTGCCATAACCGGGATGAATACTATTTTAACTATGTCCATAATCATTTTCAGAGCAGGCACAGGCACTGCATGGCCCGCATAGAGCCATGTGAAAAGGGGAGTGGCAACCGTGGCCAGAATGGTGGAACATGCTGTCAGGGTAATGGAAAGAGCCACGTCTCCCCTGGCGAGAAAACAGATGAGGTTTGACGCCGTTCCGCCGGGGCTTGAACCTACGAGAATCAAACCTGCCGCCAAATATGGGGGAAAGCCGAACAGGTGGGCAAGAACAAAGCCGGCAAGTGGCATGACAGAGTATTGTATAAGCAGACCGCTTCCTATAACAACCGGACGTTGCAGCACCCGCTTGAAATCGTCAGGTGTAAGGGTGAGGCCCATGCCAAACATGATGATTGCCAGAAGCGGGACTATGGCAGATTTCATGTCAATGAAATATTCAGGATGGATATAGGCCGCGGCCGCGCACAACAGGGCAAGGGCGGGCAGCATGAATGGAGAAAATAACATCTGTCTGTATTTCATGGGTTCTGTTTAATCGTGCGGTTGTCATTTGGCATAATATGCCATATTGCCTTTTCAATCTCTACGTTATGTGAGTTTTATCCAGTATCGTCTCAAACCTCAGTCTCTCCCTTTTGTCAAAAAGCATCCTGCTTATCATGGAAAGTGCCGCCATGACGCCAAATCCTGTGCCTGCCACAATAAGAAACATAATGAATATCTGGTATTTTACCGCCTCTATCGGCGGACTTCCGGCAAGAATCTGGCCTGTCATCATCCCTGGCAGGCTTACAAGCCCTGCCGCAGCCATGGAGTTTATTGAGGGGATCATGGCTGCCCGCACGCTTTCATGTTTTATGTGGGCTATGGCCCTGTCAGCCCGGTAGCCCAGCATGAGTTTCTGTTCTATGACAGCCCGCTGTTGCCAGGCGTTCTGGATGAGCCTGTCAATGCCCAGGGAGATGCCGTTCATGGTGTTGCCGAGAAGCATTCCCAGCAGGGGAATGGCATATTGCGGCGTATACCACGGATCTGCCTCTATTATGAGAAGAAGCGCAGATGCTGTTATTATAAAGGAAGATATGAACATGGCGGATGAGCTTGCCATGAGTCCTTTCTTCCAGTTGAGTTTTCTTTTTTGCCGCGAAAGCACTTCAAAACTTGCGGAACAGAGCATTACTGTTGCCATCAAGAGGAGATAGAGTGGTGAAATATTGCTGAAGACCAGTTTCAGAACCATTCCAACGGCCATGAGCTGGACAACGGTTCTGCACGCGGCCACAACAATTTGTGTCTCTATCCCAAGGCGCATCAGCCTCACAAGCAGGGCCAGGGCAAGCACAAGCAGACCGCAGACCGCAAGGTCAGTGAATGTCAGGATAACCAGCGCTGAACCGGTTGTCGTCATGTGACAGCCCCTGAAAGTCGGCCTTCAATGATGTTGTAATGCCTGTTTGAGACCCTTGCCACCTGTTCAGGGTCGTGAGTTACCCATATCACAGGAGAACCATTTTTTTTCATGTAGGCCAGAATAACTTGTTCAACCTTTTCCATTAAAACCTGGTCAAGATTTGCCGTCGGTTCGTC
>CAYXYO010000153.1:0-11289 GCA_964469365.1 uncultured Desulfobacterales bacterium
AATCTCTCTGTCTATCACCTCCGGGGAACCTGAATTATAATATAAGATGTTTTTCAGGTGATAAAAGGAGTCAATATCAATTGATTGAAATTTAAGCCCCATGCCGTCATCCCCTGTTCTCGCGACAACCGCGTCCATGAAAAGGAAAAGATCAGAACTTTCTCCTGAAAGCCTGAGGGCGATTTCACATTCCGTGCCTTCAGGAAAAGGCTCTTCAGTAACACAGTAGAGTCCCTTGAGACTGATATCCCTTGTCTGGTCGGAAGTGACCTCTGTACCATTTTCACCCTTTTCCCGCACCCTCACTGATGTGGAAAAGTTGACCCTTATATTTTGCCTGCGATCTATCCCGCCAGTCATAACTCATATTCCTCCAGGCCGGTCATATTGCGGCCGGGATACCTCCCGCACAGACCCGGAACATCAATTCAGCGTCCCTGAACCATTGAACGTATTCTGAGCCTAAGCCCCTGCAGTCTTATAAAGCCCTCGGCATCCGCCTGACTGTAAACATCATCCTCTTCAAAGGTCGCAAATTCAGGCTGATACAGTGACTTTTCAGCCTTTCTGCCCACCACGATACAGTTGCCCCTGTATATTTTAAGCCTCACCACGCCATTTACCACAAGTTGAGATTCATCTATCAGCTTTTGCATAAGCTCACGTTCAGGGGCGAACCAGAAGCCGTAATATATCAGCTCGGCATATCTGGGAACAAGGGAATCCCTGAGATGGGCCACCTCCCTGTCAAGGGTGATGGACTCAATGGCCATATGGGCTGTTCTGAGTATGGTTCCGCCAGGGGTTTCGTACACACCCCTGGATTTCATGCCCACAAAACGGTTTTCAACAAGATCAACCCGACCTATGCCGTTGGCCGCGCCTATCTCATTCAGTCTGCCAAGCATCCTGGCAGGGGAAAGTTCCTCGCCGTCAAGCCTTACAGCGTCACCGTTTCTGAATTCCAGTTCGATATAGAGGGGTTTGTCAGGGGCATCCTCAGGGGAAACCGTCCATGTAAACATATCCTCAGGCGGCTCTGCCCACGGGTCTTCAAGTATGCCTCCTTCGTAGCTGATATGCAGCATGTTGGCGTCCATGCTGTATGGCTTTGCCCTGGTAACCGGCACCGGGATATTGTGTTTTCTGGCAAAATCAATGAGCCTGTTTCTGGAATTCAGATCCCAGAAACGCCACGGCGCTATAATCTTCACATCCGGCATGAGGGACATGTAGGAAAGTTCAAACCTCACCTGGTCGTTCCCCTTGCCGGTTGCCCCGTGACTTACCGCGTCAGCGCCGCACTCCCTGGCTATCCTTATCTGTTCCTTTGCTATTACAGGACGGGCAATGGAAGTGCCGAGCAGATAGACGCCTTCATATATAGCATTGGCCCGAAACATGGGAAACACATAGTCCGCAACAAACTCGTCACGCAGGTCCTGTATGAACACCTCTGACGCGCCTGTGTCCAGGGCCTTCTGACGCACGGCCTCCCAGTCTTCCTCCTGCCCTATGTCAGCGGCGTATGCCACAACCGGACAGTCATAGGTTTCCTGAAGCCATTTCAGTATTACAGATGTGTCAAGTCCGCCTGAATAGGCGAGTACAATCTTTTTTATATCCTTGTCTTCTTTCATTGCAACTATCCGGATTTCCCCTTACTGCCTTGGCAGGTTCATGGCCCATTCGAGTATGGCCTTGTGCATGTGCATCTTGTTTTCAGCCTGATCCCACACAACAGACTGCGGGCCTTCAAGCACATCTTCAGCAATCTCTTCCCCCTTATGGGCGGGCAGACAGTGAAGAACAATACAGTCAGGGGCCGCCTTTGAAACAAGCTCCCCGTTAACCTGATAGGGGGCGAATATCTCTTTTCTCATCTCAGACTCTTCCTCCTGCCCCATGCTCGCCCATACATCTGTATTTATCACATCAACGCCTTCAACAGCCTCCTCTGGCGTATCAGCCATGACAATCTGCGCACCGTCCCGCTCGGCATCCGCCACTATCCTGCTGTCAGGCAGATAGCCATCAGGACACGCCAGACTCAGCCTGAAACCGAGCCTTGCCGCAGCCTGTATCCAGGAATGTGCCATGTTGTTGCCGTCACCTATCCAGGCAATCCTGAGCGAGGAAAAGTCATCTCCCCTGTTTTCAACCACTGTCATTACATCCGAAAGTATCTGGCAGGGATGATGCTGGTCAGTCAGGCCGTTTATCACTGGGATATCCGACCACCTGGCAAGTTCCTCAACAATAGACTGTCCGAATGTGCGGACAACAAGGCAGTCAAGGTAACGGGCAAGAACCCTGGCAGTATCTTTCAGAGGCTCTCCCCGCCTGAGCTGCAGATCCCTGGCAGGCATGAAGATCACATCACCTCCAAGGTGATACATGGCGGCCTCAAAGGAAATTCTGGTGCGGGTTGAAGGCTTCTCAAACATCATGCCAAGGACCTTGCCTGTGGCAGGACGGTAATTAAAACCGTCATGAAAATGTTTTTTAAGGGTTATCGCCCTGTTTACAAGGGCCACAATTTCATCCCGCTCAAGGTCGGAAACCGTCAGGTAGTGTCGTATCGGTCTGTTCATAATTACTTCCGCAAATAATTGTATTTTCCATGCCATTACACTTTAAACGCCACAAAAGGCGGCGGAAAGGAAGGGCAACATAAAATAAAAAAAGAAATTATAATAAAAATTATCGCGTCAGCCAAGTATTTCCTTGAATCTGTCAATAAAAATCTCTATTTCATCCATTCCTGCCACCAGGGGCGGCAGAAGTCGCAATATCCTTCCGTGCCCTACAAGAACCAGAACTCCCTTCTCAATAAATTTCATGGCAAGATCAGGCATATCCTGTCTGAAGACCACCGCCTGTATCATTCCCCTGCCCCGCACCTCAAGGACAAGTTCATCATGTTCAGAGGCAATCCTTTCAAGGCCCTCAACAAGACGGGCTGCCCTTTCCCTTACCTTTTCCAGGAAGCCCGGAGCAGTCATCTCCTTTATGACTGCCGCTGCCGCGGCACACGCCGCTGGATTGCCCCCGAAGGTGGACGCGTGGGTGCCGGGAGCAAGGTGTTTCATCACCTCACCGCCTGCCATCATGGCCCCAATGGGCAACCCGTTGGCCAGCGCCTTGGCAAGGCAAAGCACGTCAGGCACTACAGGGGTCTGTTCATAGGCAAAGAGTGTTCCTGTCCTTCCCATGCCCACCTGCACCTCGTCAAAGATGAGCAACGCGCCGGTCTCATCACAGAGCCTGCGGGCCTCGACAAGGAATTCGTCCTCAAGGGGCACCACCCCGCCTTCACCCTGCACGGGTTCAAGGATCACCGCGGCCGTGTCATTATCCACCGCCAGCCTGAGTGAACCGATATCATTGGGAGGCACATGGGTAAACCCGGAGAGGAGCGGATCAAACCCCTTCTGATAAACAGTCTGGCCTGTTGCAGTTATGGTCGCAATGGTCCTTCCGTGAAAGGAGCCCTGCAGGCTGACCACCCTGTAACATTCAGGACCTTTCAGGTTATGCCCCCTTATCCTGGCAAGTTTTATGGCGGCTTCGTTGGCCTCAGCGCCTGAATTGCAGAAAAACACCCTGTCAGCAAAGGAGTTTGATGTCAGAAGTTCCGCCACCTCCGCCTGGGGATCTGTCCAGTAGAGATTTGACACATGAACAAGGGTGTCAAGCTGTCTTTTTACGGCATGGTTTATCTCCCGGTTACAGTGTCCCATGCTGCATACTGCAATGCCTGATGTGAAATCCAGGTAATTCCTTCCGGTTATATCCTTCAGATAACAGCCGTTTCCCTCAACAAAGTGGAGTGGAAACCTGCTGTATGTGTTCGCAACAGCGCTTTTTGTATAGTCCATAAATCCTTTCCCCAAGTTCAGAGCTGTTTTTCATGCGGCATGGCTGCCATTGTCACTGCCCATAAGGATATCCATAATACCCGACTCCTCCCGGATGCCGAATCTTGTAAGGGCAAAGTCATACTTCACCGGATCATCAGGAGCGATGGCCGCAAAATGCCCGGTTATCTCCCTCGCGGCTTTCAGATTTGCCTGTTTCCTTGATGTAAACCCCAACATGACTGATATATTGTGCATGTGCGTATCCAGAGGAACAAGCAGGTCGGCTGGCGACATGCAGTTCCAGCCTCCGGGGTCAACGTCATCCTTTCTTGTCATCCAGCGCAAAAAAAGAAACATCCGCTTGCAGGCAGAGCCCCTTGCCGGATCAGGCAGCAGGTAACTTTTTTCAATGCCTGCCATGGCGCAAAGTTCGTTCACAAAACCTGACATGGCGCCAACGCAATCCCCTCCCCTGCTGACAAGATGCGACGCGAAACAGGCTTCCAGGGAACCGTGTGCCTCAAGGCATCTTTTTATTGCCACAAGCAGAGAGGCAATATCCCTGCCATCTGTAAAACGGTGCCTGAAACCTTCAAATGTACATGATATCCCGTCTTCCGTTGAGGAACACAGATAGTCTGATGGCGACCTTCCCATTTTTTCAAGGACAAAACCTGCATTTTTCAGTATCATGGCAACCCTTCCATAAGCAAGGGCGGATGCCACAAGCCCCACTACTTCACGGTCTGCCACAGAGTCATAATCATACAGGAACTGCAGGGGATCAGGAGAGACAAAGACGCGCCTGTTATACCTGGAGTAAATCTTTTCCAGCCTGGCCTCCAGTTTTCCCATGCCGGATCTGGTCACGTTTTTCCCATCTTACATGATATATTCAAGGCAAGACGGGAAAAGCGGCTATTAAAACCTGACATGGCCTTTATACGTCCTGATTGCCAAGGGCGTACCTGTCGTCAAATTTTTCCCTGATGGCAATGAACTCATTTTCAAGATGCAGAAAGGCGTCAACAATGGATGGATCAAAATGTCTGCCGCTTCCTTCAACTATAATGCCCCTGGCCTTTTCATGTGAAAATTTATCCTTGTAACACCTTTTGCTTGTCAAGGCGTCATAGACATCGGCAAGGGCCACAAGCCTGGCGCCTGTGGGGATGTCCTCGCCAGTCAATCCTGACGGATAACCGCTGCCGTCCCATTTTTCATGATGACTAAATACGATATCATGGGCAATTTTCAGAAAAGAGGTATCCACATGGGCGGAGATATCTTCAATGATTTTCGCGCCAATGGTCACATGAGTCTTGATAATCTCAAATTCTTCATCAGTCAGTTTTCCAGGTTTGTGAAGAATGGCCTCGCCTATGGCAATCTTGCCTATGTCATGCAAAGGGCTCAAGCGGGCTATCTCCATGGCCATGGCCCTTGTAATATTGTATTTCTTTACATTGTCAGCCAGAAAACACCCGAGAAGTTCCGTATAGCTCCTTACACGCTCAAGATGATAACCTGTTTCAGCGCTTCTGTATTCAGACAGCTTGGCCATGGAAAAAACCAGGCCTTCATGAATCTCCAGCATAAGCATTCTTTCAGCGCTTCTGAGGCGCAGCACAAGCTCACGCGGAAAAACAGGTTTGGACAGATAGTCATCGGCCCCGAGGGTCAGGGCCTTCAAAAGGGAATCCCTGTCATCAAGGGAAGTGAGAACAATGATATAGGTGTAATGTATATCATTGTTTCTTATATGTTCTATAAGTTCCAGCCCATTCATTTCAGGCATATTCAGGTCTGTGATGACAATCCTTATGGAAGGGTCCCGTTTCAGGATACTGAGGGCCTCAACCCCGTTTTCAGCCTCAACAGTTTCACTGCCCTCGGACTGCAATGTCATGGAAAGAAGCAGTCTTTGCGCTGGTTCATCATCAACTATCAAGACCTTGTTCTTAAGCATTACTTTCTCCACATTCAGTAAAATATAGGGTATCTTAAAAACTGGAATTCCCGGTCAGGCACGAGGAGCAACCGAACTTGAAAAGCGTGGCATATTCGGCTAACTGCGGGCATTTTCCATTCCGGCGACAACGCGGCGCCCCGACCAGAAGGCGATATCGCAGAACTCCACTGACACAAACACGCTGCCCGAAGGCGGACATGGCATGCAACCGATTCAGCATCCGGAGCGCGCTCGCATGAAAACGCTTGCATTTTTTCCTGTTTTCACTATTCATAACAATACAGAAAAGGACATTGTTCAACAAGTCAACAACAATCAGCGAAGATGTCTGTCCGCTACGCCCGCTGTTATACAATCAGGATATATCATATATATAATGATAATGAAACTCTCTTACGCCATAATCTTAAATATTGTTCTGAAGATTTTCCGCCATCCAGATGCGCCTTATAAATCCTGAATCCGAACCGCATATACCTGTCTGTCACAGGGCAAGATGGCTTGTGCCGGTAACGTCGCCAATCATTGAACAGGGCGCTGTCATCATGAAAAATGGCAGAATTGTTGAAGCCGGGAAAGGCGATCTGCTGACAAAACATTTTTCCGGACAGATCATTGACCATGGAGAATGCGTTATTTTTCCGGCGTTTGTCAACGTCCACACCCATCTCGAGCTTTCATGGACAAGGGGCCTGCTACCTGAAGGAAAGGGTTTTGTCACCTGGCTTCACAATATTGTGTCCCTGATTTCCGGGACCGCCCATGATGATGCAGGGAAAGTGGAAAGGAAAAACAGGGCGGTGCTGGACGCAGTGCATGAATTGCGCGACACAGGGACACGCGCCGTTGGCGACATATTCAACACATCCACTGTTCATGCGCTCATAAGGCGGAAAAAGGGGTGGCCTCTCGCAGGCGTCTGTTTCAGGGAAATCATATGCCCCTCTCCACCTGAATTCACGCCCCATGAGCTGAAAACCATGGACGGCATCAGGGTAAACGGTTGTCAACTGTCTGAAGCTGACATCACACCCTCTCTGTCCGCCCACTCGCCCTATTCAGTGCATCCCGATGCCATCAGAATCATAAAAAACACTGTCAGGAGATTGGGACTTCCATTCTCAATCCATGTATCCGAGTCCCTGGAAGAGAGGGAATTTATGGTGTCCGGCAGCGGTTCCCTGTGCGCTTTTCTGAGTGAAAAACGTGGGGAAGATGCCTCTGGCAGTTCACCGGGCCTGCCTTCAGTAAAATTTCTTGAGCGGCTGAAAATCCTTGACAGAGATACAATCTGTGTGCATTGCGTTCACATTGACCATGAAGAAATGGAGATACTTGCGGCAAACCGCTCCACGGCATGTCTCTGTCCGCAAAGCAACAGGTTCATGGAGACAGGAACAGCCCCTGTCTCGGCGCTTTTCAGGGCAGGCGTAAGAGTCGCCATAGGCACGGACAGCCTTGCCAGCAACCATAATCTTTCCATGCCGGGAGAGATGGCGCTTCTGGCGGACATGGCCCCTGACATACAGCCTGAGCTCATATTCAGGGCGGCCACCATAAACGGCGCGGAGGCCCTGGGCATTGCTTCCCTCTACGGTTCAATTGAGGCTGGCAAAAAGGCTGCGCTTGCAGTACAGTCCGCCGAACTGTCATCAGAAAAAGCTGTAATGGAATATCTGGTTTCAGGCATGGCCATGGATATCAAAAAACCCTTGGGGAGACAGGGACAAAAAACGGAAAATAGAAGATGCTGCGCGCAGGAATAGTAAATTTCATAAACACCGCGCCTGTTTTTGAACCATTCAAGGCTTCAGGCGGGGTAGCGGGATGGGAAATAGTAGAGGGCAGCCCCTCTGAACTCAACAGCCTCCTCAGAAAGGGCAACCTTGACGCCGGCCTCATATCGTCATTTGCCTATGGACTGCGGCACAATGACTACCTGCTGTTTCCTGACCTCTGCATAAGCGCCACAGGCCCTGTGGGAAGCGTGCTGCTGTTTTCAAGAACGCCCATCAACAAACTGGACGGCAAAAAAATATACCTTACCTGCCAGTCGGCCACATCCATAAACCTTCTTCATGTAATACTTGAACACTTTTCAGGAATGAGACCCGAATATGAAACAGGAAATTTTGATTCCTTCGACGCTGACGCCAACATAAGCGCGTACCTTGCCATAGGTGATGAGGCCCTGCGTCTGAGGGATATGGAAACAGGTCTCCACATGTACGACCTGGCGGAAATATGGATAAGGGAAACAGGTCTGCCATTTGTCTTCGCGGTATGGGCCGTAAGAAAAAAAAGCTGGGAGAAGAACATGGAGATGATCAGACGGCTTCATGCGCACCTTAACCTCTGTTTACAAAAGGGCAGAAACAATCTTGAAGAAATAAGCGCAAGTGTTGCCGGACGCATTCCCATGTCCGTATCCGACTGCACAGCTTATCTCAGAGGCATTGAACTCGACCTCTCACCTGAAAAGGAGAAGGGATTGATGGAGTTTTTCAGGCTGGTTGGAAAGATAAGGCACTTCCCGGAAATCACCGAGATCCTGAAGGTATAACCACTTCTTTCAAGTTCAGGCCATTTTGTCCATCTCAAATGGTTTGCAATGAATTTTAAACCCAGCACAATTAAATGGAGATTCATCAATCAAAAAGCTTTTCTATCTGAACGAAACCGGTTGCGGAGCTTTCCGACCTGTGCCTCCGTTTTGACCTGCGCCTGCCTGGCGGCCTTATGCCCTGCCTCATATTGATATAATCCTTCAACTGTTCCGCGTAGATATCAGGGGCCTGGATGGCAAGTTCCTCACGGGAACCACTTGGAGCAAGCTGAAACTGGGTCGCCTTTGAACGGCTTTCCGCCACCAGCCACTCTATCTGTTCCAGTGACAGCACCACATCCCTCGGGCTGTGTATGAACATTACCGGCTTCTTGATCTTCTTCATCTTGTTACGGTTATCAAAAGGGTCCTCCTCCATAACCGATGGATGGGCCTCAAGGCCTTTACCTGAAAAAAAATCAGCAGTACGGTCAAACCCGCTCTCAAGGACAAGGCAAAGGATATTCTCCTGTATCTGCAAAGCGGCCTCAATGGCGGCTCCACATCCAACCGACCGCCCCATTAATACAATCTTCCCGGAACGGCTGTTGTCTTCCATGAATTTCCGGGCCGCATCCAGAAAATGCCTCACATCATCAAAAAGATTGGCAAGTTTTACCTCCCCATCTTCTGAAGTATGGTAGTTCATGACAAGGAGATTCATGTCATACCGGGTAAAACAGGACGCAACAAGTCCAATGGTAATATCTGTATCATACTCGGCTGGAAAGTAAAACACATGCACTCCTTCAGGCGAGCCTTCATATAACAGCATTGAAGCATCCGTTCCGCCATCCACGACCCGTGAGGCAGGAAGGTTGTCATCTCTGACATCCCCGGATGCCTTTTTGGAAAAAAGCCGCGCAGTTACGCCCGTCCTGTCAAGAACCTCTAATTGTCGTCCGGATACCAATGCA
The DNA here is from genome assembly GCA_964469365.1 of uncultured Desulfobacterales bacterium. Classification (GTDB taxonomy): domain Bacteria; phylum Desulfobacterota; class Dissulfuribacteria; order Dissulfuribacterales; family QOAL01; genus CAYXYO01. The sequence goes on from CAYXYO010000153.1 coordinate 9,358, forward strand.
ATCTCTCCTCAAACTCCTTCAGTTTTTCCCTTTTTACCCCTTTGGCAAAATCCGCGTGTCCCATATATTCCAGCATATGCTGTTTCACCTTTTTCAGCATATCCTCAAGGATATCATCCTTTTCCTTCTCGTCAATAAAATTGCGTTCCCGTTTTATCTCAAAAAAAACCGTATCTCCATGGCTGGAGAGAAACTTTTCCATCACTTCTGAGCTGTTGTCAAACTGAAGAAAATCCTTCTCTTCAACCTTTATGGGAATCCTTACATCGAATCCGACAAGCCAGCGGTCCCCGGCAACTCGCCTGGAAAAATCAACAAACTCCGCCTGAAGACCGTTAGGAAGGGATATGCTTTCTATAATCCTCGTTTTATCACTCATATACCTGATATAAAAATAAGGCTATTTTCTGAAAATCAGGAAATAGCCTTGTCTGAAGACGCCTTGAGAAATGAACATCTCTGGCCAGACGTACAAAATTGGCCAAAGGGCAATTTTCAAGGCGTCCCGAAGTTTATGTAAAAGACATGACGTTAATGTTTGAAGGCGCGCTGACCTGTAAACATCATGGTAACCTTTGGATCAGCCTCGTTGCACGCCTGGATTGATTCCCAGTCACGCATTGAGCCGCCTGGATGAACAATAGCGGAAATACCCTGTTTTATTCCGACATCCACACCGTCACGAAAGGGGAAAAAGGCATCTGACACCATTGTGGAACCGGGAAGGCCGCCGCGCTCCTCCCTGACCCTGGCGTCCAGTTCATCCTTTATGGCCCTATCCTTTTCACCCTTTTCAACAGCAAGCTCCAGCTCCTTGTATGAAATGCCGTGGGCATCGAAACAGAGGAGGTCAGCATATTTGGTATATGCCTTGTAAACAGCGATCTCCGCTACCCCTACCCTGTCCTGTTCTCCGGTTCCTATGCCGGTGGTCACTCCGTTTTTCACATAGATTACGGAATTGGATGTAACGCCCTGTTCAACTGCCCAGCCAAAGACCATGTCATGGTATTCCTGGTCAGTGGGGGCCCGGTCAATGGTATAGGTCTTGCCGTTGTATTCACATACGGCTGGCTTGAGATCATCCCTGGACTTTATGGCGTTTACCGGAGACTGCTGCACAATAAAACCGCCGTCAATCAGGCTCTTGAAATCCACAAAACGCCTGTCCCAGTACTCAGCCAGTCTTTCAATGCGCGATATCCTGATAATTCTGAGATTTTTCCTCGCGGCAAGTATATCAACAGTGCCTTCTTCATATTCAGGCGCGGCCACGACCTCCACATACTGACTGCTTATGGCCTCGGCAGTAGCCTTGTCAACAGGTCTGTTCATGGCTACACATCCGCCAAAGGCAGCCACCCTGTCTGCCCTGAGGGCCTTTGTGAATGAGTCGGAAAGGCTGTCCGCAATGGCAACGCCGCATGGGTTGTTATGTTTTACAATGACAGTTGCGGCCCTGTCCATAAGATATTTAAGAATATTCAGGGAGTTGTCAACATCAGTAAGATTGATCTTGCCTGGATGTTTCCCTGCCTGAATCATGTCCTCTTCATTTATGGCGCTTACAAGGCCGTTGCCAGGCGTAATAAACTGGCAATCGCCAAGGACAAGGTTGCCATTTACCAGTTCATAAAGGGCAGCCTGCTGATCCGGATTTTCACCATAACGTACGCCTCGCTCCTCAAGCTCACCCTTGTCGTTGGCGATCTTCCATGACCTTTTTCTGTATATAAGTTCCTGATCGCCAAATACTATCTTGATATCCATGGGAAAACTGTCGCCAAGGATGGTCTTGTACATCTTTTTCATGTCTTTCATGAATATGTTACTCCTGCTAACAGATAACTTGTTATGAAAGTTGCAAAACTATTTGCCTGATGACAGCCTTTGCAATAAAGCCTCCTTCTGCATTACACCTGACTGGAAACG
>CAYXYO010000154.1:0-2565 GCA_964469365.1 uncultured Desulfobacterales bacterium
CATCTGCTGCACCGGTCCGGATGTTGACGCTTCCCATGATTTTTTTGAGATACCCCTCGCGGAGCCGGAGCTTTCCCTTTTTGAGCTTGAGAAGGTGGATTCTTCCGCGTCGCGGAACTGTCTTTCCGGAGACGACAGGCCGCTTGTGGTTGGGGACCGGCCTTTTTACGCCTCTGGTCATCCCCTGCTGATACATTGGCGCAGGGGGTGGAGCCTTGTCATGCCCAGGGCAACGGCCTGTCCAAACCTTGACGAAACAGGTTGTTCAGTTTACATGGAGCGGCCGGAGGTGTGTAGAAAACCTCAGATATTTCCCTATGTTATAGAGGAGGATGCCGCCAGCCCCGGGACATATGTGATAAGAAACGCCATCCTTGCGGTGTGGGACTGCCCCTATGTGCGTTTTCTGAGGGATGAAATAGCGTCCTATGCCGCCATGAACGGCCTTGAGACCTTTTTCAGGGAAAACAAGGTGTGATGTTTTTGCCGCGTGATGATAGCCCCCCTGCATAGCGGAACTGCCATTTCAGGAAATGTGTGGCGTGTGGCTGTTGCCGGAACTGTTCTGGCGGCAGGGCTGTTTTGTCTCCTTGTGCTGTCTGCCGGGACCGGGTTCATGGACATAGGGCCCGGCCATGTGATACGCATCATACTCTCCCCGTTCAGGAACGATGCCATGCAGGGCATTACCCCTGTAATGCAGACCATTGTGATGGATGTGCGACTGCCTCGCATACTCTCCGCGGCCCTGGTGGGCGGCTGCCTCGGCATGGCAGGGGCGGTATTCCAGGCAATACTGCTGAACCCCCTTGCCGATCCCTATACCCTTGGCATCGCGTCAGGAGCGGCCTTTGGCGCTTCAATCTCCCTGCTCATTGCAGTTGCCGGTTTGGCCATTCCCGGGTCAACCCCGGTTTTTGCCTTTGCAGGAGCAGTGGCCGCCCTGGGAGCCGTGCTTTATCTCTCGTCTGATGACACGGATTTTTCCTCTTCGGGACTGATACTTGCCGGAGTTATTGTCTCGTCCATACTTTCAGCCGCCATTGGATTTATGAAATATCTTGCTGATGAACAGGTGGGAGTCATCATCTTCTGGCTTATGGGCAGCTTCGCGTCATCTTCATGGCAGGGTGTGGCCATGGTCGGGGCAGCTTCAGTCGCTGGCCTTGCCGTTGCCATCTTTTACAGCCGCGACCTTAACATAATGGCAACCGGCCACAGGACAGCCGGAACCCTTGGCGTCAATCCGGCCCTTACCAGGAAGGTTCTGCTTGTAACCTGCTCCCTTGTTACGGCCGTATGTGTCTCTGTTTCAGGCATAATAGGTTTTGTCGGACTCATAGTGCCTCACCTTTTACGCATGGCCACCGGGCCTGACAACCGTTCACTCATACCACTTTCATTTGCCGCAGGGGCCCTGCTTCTCCTCGGGGCTGACACCATTACCAGGGCAGTGCTGCCTTCAGAGGTGCCCATAGGAGTGCTGACCGCCCTGATAGGCGGCCCCTTTTTCTGTTTCATTTTCAAACAGCACAGAAAATCCGGAGTAAAGAATGGCTGACCCCCTGCTTTCAGTTGAAAACATCACTTTTTCATATGGAGCGGAAAATGTCATCCGGAACCTGTCCGCCCTCTTTTCAGAAGGCATGGTCTATGGCATCCTTGGAGCAAACGGCAGTGGCAAGACAACACTTCTTGACATGTTGTGCGGCATGCTTCCCACTCTGTCCGGGCAGGTGCGGTTCATGGGGAAGGATATCAGGAAGTGGAAACGGCGCGACATGGCAAGACGCATGGCCCTTGTGCCCCAGGAGTTTTCCATCCCCTTTGACTTTACTGTAAGGCAGGTGGTGGAAATGGGCAGGCATCCCTGGCTTGGCCGTTTTTCAACCCTTTCAGCAAATGACAGGGAAACTGTAAACAGAGTAATGGATGAGCTATCTGTGGCTTCCCTTGAAAACCGGCTGGTAACACGTCTTTCAGGCGGCGAGAAACAGAGGGTTGTAACTGCCAGGGCCCTTGCCCAGACCCCCTGCCTTGTCCTGCTTGACGAATCCACTTCAAATCTCGACATAAAACACACCATTTCCATACTTGATGTGTTAAAACGGAGGAGCCGTGAAGAGGGCCTGACCGTCATAGCTGCCATGCACGACATGAATGCCGCCGCCATGTTCTGTGATGAGCTGCTTGTCCTGAAAGGCGGCAGTGTCATAGCATCAGGGCCGGTGGAGAGCGTGCTTACAGAGGAGATGATACGCTCTGCCTATGGCGTGGAGTCCCACGTGGAGACTGACGCCTTTTCCGGCGCTCCCAGGGTTTCCTTCAGGCTGGAAGGGGCAGGATGCTGAGGCGTAAACAGGGTGGTTTTCCTGTTTACAACATTTCTGCAACATTCGTTCATCAGTTTTTATAAATATTTTCAAATTGCGTGCAACTTTCACTGTCTATTCTTTCAGGTAAGGATAAAGGATATGCCTTGGTAACTTTCAACATTGACCTGATAAAAGGAGGTTAACATGAAATCTGAAAGAATGAAAAGAAACGGATTGTACGTAAACTTTT
>CAYXYO010000155.1:0-2514 GCA_964469365.1 uncultured Desulfobacterales bacterium
GCGAACCTGTGTGTTCGCCCCCCTGTCCAGGAGCCTGCCTGATTATTTTTCACTGAACCAGCGGTTCAGCACATCTGATATCTTACCTGCCTGTTTGGCGTTTGATATGTTGAACTTGCTCTGTTGCCTGAATACGCCTCCTACCTTGCGGTAACGTCTGATGCTTACCTTTTCGGGGCCGTATTCCCCTGTCTGCCTGTTCATTTCCATGTAAAGAAACATGATGGTTGTCCAGGCTCCGCGGCTCAGTATCTCCTTGTCAAGCTCCTTTACGATAAGCCTGCCTTCTTCATCTTCATAATTGATTGATATTTCATCTATTGTTTCAGCCATATCTTTTTCCTTGTCTTTCTCCAGTTGTATTGTCATGCATTACAATGACCGTTCCGCACCTTCCTGTAACCTTTTCCCTGCGGTATGAAAAAAAATCATCCGAGCAGCAGGTGCATGTCTCCGAGCAGTGGACATGGGCAGGCGGAATGCCGCAGGCCTCAAGCTGGCTCCGGGAAACCGCCCTGAAATCGCAATGGTCATTGGCCACAAACCTGTGCATGTGTTGAGGCAGAAGGGTGCGCCAGCCGTCAAACTCCATGCAGCATACGCCAATGGCAGGGCTTATGGAAGCCCATATGTCAGACGCGGCAGAGCCGCAGTTCTTACACATGTATTCCACTGCATTGGAAATGATGCCCTTAACATTCCCGCGCCAGCCGCAATGTATGTTGGCAATCACCCCATGAACCGGATCAAACATGGTAATCGCCTGACAGTCAGCCTGCTTTACCAGCAGGGCGACCCCTGGAATGTCTGTTATCAGACCGTCAGTGTCAGGGATGTCCGGTTCAGCCCCGAAAAGGTAAGCATCACCTTTGCCGATATGCCTGTTTTCAAGCATGACAATCCTGTTGCCATGCACCTGATTTCCTGCGACAATGGCATGGGCAGCCACCTTCCGCATTACATGACGCCTGTTTGCGAGGACATCCTCAAACCGGTCGCCGGTGTTGAAACAGAGATTAAGTCCATTGAACCTGCCACTGCCGACCACGGCACCTTTTGAAAAGCTGACTGAAGTAACCCTGCTCCTGAACTTTTCAGGAAGATGGGGAAAGTTGTCAACAATATATTTCAATGTCGCGCGCTGCCCTTTCAGCCTTCCCACCAGGTAAGCAGTCCAAGCTCAAAATGGTGGGCAAGTTCCTTTTTCCAGGGATAACATCTTACTGCAAAACCTATCTGGCCGCTGCTGAGGCAGAGTATTTCCCCCCTGTATGTCTGGACAGTTCCTTCAGGGTCTTCCTCAGGAAGCAGGGGCAGGGGGTAACCCTCAGGGATCCTGCCGCTGTCGTCGAGCCGTCCCAGATAGGCGTCAACCCTGACCTCGTCGGCCTGGAGCCTGCCGAGGTCTACCTTTACCCTGAGAGGCACCCTGTCTCCCACCTTTGGGGTATGGTTGTCAATCAGTCTGACCTCAATTATCCGCACCTCATCCCAGTTTTCCTGAACATGCTTTTTCCATCTGCATATATTCCTGAGTTCCTTCCAGTTGTCGGCTGTAAATATGTGCCATCTGTCCGAGCCCGGCATGTAAAAATGGGTGCAGTACTCCTCAACCATGCGGTTTGTATTGAAAACAGGGCAGATTGACTGTATGGAATTTTTAATGATCTGGACCCACTCCTCAGGGATTCCATGTCTGGAACGGGTGTAGAATAGTGGGGCCACCATGTTTTCGATGATATCGTAAAGCAGGCGGCTTTCTATCTCATCCTGATATTCATGGTCATCATACTCCTCGCCGCTTCCAATGGTCCAGCCGTTGTGTCCGTTAAAGCCCTCGCACCACCAGCCATCCAGGATGCTCAGATTCAGTCCGCCGTTTGCGGGCACCTTCATGCCGCTTGTGCCGCTTGCCTCGTTGGGTCTGCGCGGGTTGTTAAGCCATACATCAACACCCTGCACAAGGTATCGCGCCACCTCTATTTCATAGTTTTCAAGAAAAACCAGCCTGGTACGCAGTTCAGGGTCATTGCCAGCCTGAACAACTGCCTGTATCAGCTCCTTTCCGAGACTGTCCTTCGGGTGCGCCTTGCCGCTGAATATGAACTGCACGGGCCGCTCCCTGTTGTTGACGATTTTTTTAAGCCTGTCAATATCCCTGAAGAGCAGGGTGGCCCGTTTGTAGGTTGCAAACCTCCTGGCAAAACCGATGGTCAGGGTCTCAGGGTCCAGGACCTCCTCAGCCTGTTTGAGCTGATAACCCGGCACGCCCCTTGCCTTAAGCTGCTTTTTCAGCCGTGTTCTCGCAAAGGCGATAAGCCTCTCCCTGAGCCTCTCCCTGGTGCGCCACAGTTCAAAGGCAGGGATATTTTCCACGCGCTTCCAGATGGAGTGATCAGATGGATCATCCATCCATTTCCTTCCGAGATATCGCTGGTAAAGCCTGGACATTTCGCCCGAAAGCCATCCCCTGGTATGTATGCCGTTTGTCACATGGGTAATGGGTGTTTCGTT
>CAYXYO010000156.1:0-7167 GCA_964469365.1 uncultured Desulfobacterales bacterium
GGGATTGTCCTTGAATGCCCCGGAAAGCAGGCCACGCATGAAGGATATCATCTCGTCGTAATAGCCGTATTGCCACGCGGCGTGAACAGGGGTGTCGTATTCGTCTATGAGGATTACAGGGGGAACGCCGTATTGCTCGTGGAGCAAGTGGCTTAAAACCTTGACAGATTCCTGATAGTATCCTGTTGTTTCTGTGCCGTTGATTATCTTTTCAAGTCCGCCAAATGTCTTTTTAAGGGTTAGTGATTCCCCGGCATCTTCCAGATGCCTTTCTGTTTCATCGCGGATAAGATTTCTGAACAAGAACATGGCATCTTCAAAATTCCTCTCCTTCACATCCTTGAATGTAAGAAAGATAACCGGATGCCTTGCGAAATGCTGTTCAAACTCCTCTGTCTCCCTTATGGCAAGGCCGTCAAAGAGCCGCCTGTGCCGCGCAGTTTCTTCTTCGGTATTGTGCCGTTCAAAAAAATAACGGAGCATGGAGAGGTTGAGGGTCTTGCCGAAACGGCGGGGACGGGGGATGAGGAGTATTTTGGCACCTGCGTTGACTGTCTCCTGAACAAGAAGACTTTTGTCAAGAAAGAGAAAATTCCCTTCCCTCAACTCCCTGAAATCGCTTATGCCTATGCCGATCTTCTGTCTGTTGTTGCTGTTCATGGCCATGCCTCCGCTGTTTTCTGCCCTTTTCCCTATGGGTAAAAGAATAACAGCATGACCGGGGCCTGACAAGAAAGAGGGGAAACTTGCCAGCATTAACGGCGCGGTGCTGTCACCCCCATTTTCTTTCCACCCTTTCCAGGGGTATGCTGGCCCTGACCTCCCTGCCCAGCAGGTTGAGCAGTACCATCACATTGTTCTGTCCGTTAAATGAAAGTATTAACCCCTCTGTACGCACCCTTCTGTTCACTTCTACCTCCACCTCCATGCCGGGAGCGAGTTTCGCGCGCTTGAGTTCATTAAGCGGCATGGCCCTGGTAACTGCATCCTCCTTTTGCTTCAATCCCTCTATTACCCAATCCGGCACAGGCACATAAACATTCCCGAACCTGACAGGCGCCAGGGTTCCCCGTGTAGCGCTTATGGCATGCCAGTCCCGCTCATCAGGAGCAAGATGCAGAAAAAGATAGCCAGGAAATACAGGTCTTCTGACCAGCTTTTTACGTCTTGCGTGGCTTACTGCGCGACTCATCATGGGCAGATACACAGAAAATCCCTGATTCTCAAAGTTCACCCTTGCCACTTCCTCCATGGAAGGTTTGGTTCGGATAACAAACCATTCCCGCCTGCGCATCAAATCTTCATCACCCATAATGTCCGGCGTCGATACAGACGCGCATTCCCCCTGTCCTGTCTGCGCAAGGCATGTTTGCCCTGCTGTTTCCCCCTTCATCTTCCCTGTTTTTTTGCCGGATCAAGCATTTCCCGCAATCCTTCTCCCAACAGATTGTAGCCCAGGACAGTGATCAGGATGGCAAGGCCCGGAAAGACCGAAAGCCACCACGCTATCTCAAGATTGTTCTTGCCCTCGGTGAGCATGTTTCCCCAGCTCGGATCAGGCGGCTGCACTCCTATGCCGAGAAAACTCAGGGCGCTTTCCGTCAGTATGGCTCCGCCCACCCCAAGGGTTGCAGACACCAGTACGGGTGCAAGGGCATTGGGCAGTATGTGAGAAAATAGGATTCCCATGTCAGACACTCCGGCAAGCCTTGCCGCCATTACAAAATCCCGCTGTTTCAGGGTAAGAAACTCTGCCCTCACAAGCCTGGCGACCCCCATCCAGCCTGTAAGCCCGATAACCGCCATAATGTTCCAGATGGAAGGCTCCAGAAAGGCGATAACCGCCATAATGAGGAATATGGACGGAAAGCATAACATTATATCCACCAATCTCATAATAAATCCGTCTGTCCACCCCCCGTAATAACCTGCCAGGGCCCCTGCCACAGTGCCTGTGACAGTCGCTATCCCTACTGCCACAAATCCCACAAGAAGAGAGATGCGCGCACCGTAAACAAGTCTGGAGAAACAGTCCCTGCCAAGGGAATCCGTGCCGAGCCAGTGTGCGGCTGATGGCGCTTCCAGTATATGCCATGTGTCAATGGCCTGGGGATCGTAGGGAACTATAAGGGGCGCAGCGATGGCCACAAGGCACAGTATGCCGGTTATAATCATGCCTGCCGCCGCCAGGGGATTTTCATGGAAAATATTGAGCTTTAACATGTGGTTACACCTGTCCATGCCTACTCGCCCTGCATCCCTGTCCTGATCCTCGGGTCTGCCAGGGCATAACCGATATCAGCCAGGAGGTTTCCTGCCAGTGTGAGTATGGAGACAATGACAAGGTTGCCCATGAGCAGGGGATAGTCCCTTGCCATTACGCTGGTCCACATGAGCTGCCCGGCGCCCGGAATGGCAAAGATTGATTCAAATATAACGCTGCCTCCTATGAGCCCTGGCAGGGACAGGCCGAGTATGGTGATGAGTGGAAGCAGGGCGTTCCTCAGGGCATGTCTGTAGATGACCCTCCCTTCAGAAAGCCCCTTGGCCCTGGCGGTTGTTATGTACTCCCTGCCAAGGACCTCCAGCATTGATGAACGTGTGTACCTCGACATGCCCGCAAGGCCGCCCACGGCAGAGACAAAAACAGGCAGGACAAGGTGCCTGCCCCAGTCCGCAGCCTTTTCCCATAATGTCATGTTTTCATATCCCATTATGGTATGTATGCCTGAAATTGGCAACCAGCCGAGATGCACCCCGAACCAGAGCATAAGCAAAAGGGCCACCCAGAAGGCAGGGGCAGCGTATGCCAGAAAGACCAGAACGGTTGTCACCTGGTCAAAGAGACTGTTTTCCCTTACGGCAGAGGCTACTCCCAGGGGAACCGCCACGGCAATTATAAGAATCATGGAAAGGAGATTGATAAGCAGGGTTACAGGCAGCCTCTCAGCAATCTTGTCCCATACAGGCCTGCGGTCAGGAGAGAAGGAACGTCCCATATCAAGCTGCAAAAGCCCCTTGAACCACCTGGCGTACTGCACATAAAGGGGCTGATCAAGACCGTACTGGGCCCTTAGCCGCTCCCTCATCTCGGGCGTCATCTTCGGATTGAAATCCGCCTGTATGCTCATGGGTTCTCCAGGGGCCAGGTGCATCACCATGAATGATATTATTGTAATGCCTATAAAGGTCGGGACCAGGGCCGCGACACGTTTTGCAAGATATATAAAAAAATCCATTTTTCCAAACCGTCCGGATCTCAGGGCATGATATACTGCCGTTCCTCTCTGGGCACCCACCACCGCTCCATGTTGTAGGATATCCCTGCCGGAGCTGGCTCAATGCCCCTGAAACGGCTGCTTATGACCGGCAGGGACATCGGGACATAAAGAAAGGTGTAGGGCTGCTCTTCGGCAAGTATCTCCTGCACCCTGAAATATATTCTTTTACGTTCATTCCTGTCAAAGGTGCGTCGTCCGGCTTCAAGCAGCCTGTCAAGCTCAGGATTTTTGAAGCCTATGAAATTGAGCTGCTTGCCTGTGGTTTTCGATGAGTGCCAGATATCATATATATCAGGGTCCTGCCCCAGGGTCCAGCCGAGTATAACCGCCTCGAACCGGCGCTTGTCAATAAAATCGTTGATAAAGGCGGTCCATTCCAGGGTCCTGATCTTCATCTCTATGCCAATCTGCTTCAAACGGTACTGGATAATCTGGGCTGCCTTGTCCCTGCTGTCATTTCCCTGGTTGGTTATAACCGTAAAGGAAAACCTTTCCCCGTTTCTGTCCAGCCATCCGTCGTTGTCTGAATCCTTCCAGCCCGCCTCGGCAAGCAGGGCCTTTGCCACTTCGGGATGACCGCTCCACCTTTTCACATCCGGGTTGTAAAACCATGCGTCAGGCTTATAGGGACCGGTTGCAGGCACGCCGTAACCAAGAAGCACTCCCCGCACGATCTCTTCCTTGTCAATGGCTGACGATATGGCCTGCCGGACACGTCTGTCCCTGAACCAGGGGTGACGCATATTGTAACCAAGATATGTATAGGAAAAGGAGAGGTATTTGTATTTTTTGAATTTTTTCAGAAACGCGGGATAAGAGGTCTGACGGTCGTACTGCACTGGCGAAAGCCCCATCCAGTCAATGCCGTTTGACTTGAGTTCAAGAAACATGGTGGCCGGATCGGGTATTATCCTCATAATGAAACGCGAGATAAAGGGCCGGCCTGCGAAACAGCCGGGATTTGCCTCAAGCACAATCTTTTCCTGCGTATCCCATTGCGTCAGTTTATAAGGCCCCATGCCCACGGGATGTCTTGCAAGCGGACTTTTTGTTATATCCTTGCCCTCAAGCAGATGTCTGGGAAGCACAACAATATTGCCCCAGGAACTGAGGGCAGGCGCAAAGGGCCGTCTGTATTTTACAACAAAGGTGTAGGGATCAGGAGCAGTTGCCTCTTCGACCTCCATGAAATCCCCGGCGTATGCCGTGGGCGTTTCAGGGTCGGTTATCATGTGGAAGCCAAAGAGAATATCAGCAGAGGTAAAGGGCTTGCCGTCAGCCCATTTTACATCCTTCCTCAGATGAAAGGTTATCTTCCTGCCCTCATCCGAGATCTCCCATCCTGACGCAAGATCACCTGTCAGTTCAAGATTGCGGTCATACTTCACAAGGCCGTTATAGATCATGCCCGCAATGGCATGGGAAGTGGCGTCTGAAGCAAGCATTGGTATCAGGTTGGAAGCGTCCCCGATGGAACCCTGAATTATTGCTCCGCCGCACTTGGGGCAGGCTTGGCCATGTTCCTCGCCTGACCTTGCAGACGCCGGCAGCACGGCCAGCAACAGCGCCAACAGAGAAACGGCCAATGCAGGTTTCACCGGTTCCGGCATGTCAGCTCAACCTCCCTTCCTTTCATGCTTCCTGGCCATTATTGCATTGGCGCATGAACAGGGCACCCTGAGATTGCCTTTTCCGCGTCCAAGCCCTATGTGCGGCTTTGCCTTTCCGTGATAATCACTTCCGCCGGTTATGACAAGACCATATTTATTTGCAATACCAACACATTTTTCCGTAAAGGTCTTGCCATGCTCACTGTAGTGGCACTCAACTCCGTCAAGCCCCTGTCGGGCAAGGCGGGCTATTATCTCTTCCAGGGCATCAATTGAAGCGGTCCTGAGGGAGCATGGATGGGCAAGGACCGCAATGCCGCCCGCGTCATGTATCACCTTTATCGCATCCTCAGCCGAAAGAATGGACTTGGGTACATAGGCAGGAGCGCCCCTTTTCAGATAAAGCTCAAAGGCCTCGGACACAGATGAGACATAACCGCGCTGTACCATCGCCCTGGCAAAATGAGGCCGTCCCACCTGACCGTCTCCGGCAAGGGCCTCCAGTTCATCCATGGAGAGGGGCTTTCCCACCTCTTCAAGACTGGCAAGCATCCTTTCGTTCCTGAGACCCCTGGCCTCCTGGAGCCTGGCCAGAACGGCACGGAAGGCCCGGTCATTTCTGTCCATGAGGTAACAGAGCATATGCATATTGCCCTGGTCATGTATCACGCTCAGTTCCACGCCTGGAATAAAGCCGATGCCCTGTCTTTCAGCCTCGCGTTCCGCCTCGTCAAGACCTGCCACAGTATCATGGTCGGTAAGGGCAACTGTCCCAAGTCCGGCGTCAGCCGCCTTTGCCATCAGCCCGGCAGGGGTGTCGGAACCATCTGACGCATTTGAATGCGTGTGAAAATCACAATATTTTTCCATTATATAATCAACCTGTTATTCATTTTCCGGATCTATATCGTAGTGTACGCATAGGCCGAGTGATTGTGAATGGATTCAAAATTTTCCGCCTCCACAGCGAACCATGTTATATCCGGTATGGAAAGAAGACCCTGGTAAACATTGCGCACAATATCCTCAACAAACATGGGCCGTTCATAGGCCCTTTCAGTGACCAGCTTTTCATCAGGCCTTTTCAGAACCGAATATATCTCCGAGGATGCTGATTTTTCAACAATCTCTATTATATCCTCAAGCCATACGAACTTTTTGAAACGCACCCACACCTTTACATCGCCCCTCTGGTTATGCGCCCCGTATTCGGAAATCTCCTTGGAACACGGACATACCGTGGTTACAGGCACTGTCACAATCAGGGTGACATCCAGGGAGTCGGTCATGGTGCCGTGCAGTCCGCAACGGTATTCCATGAGCCCTGACGCGCCGGTTACCGGGGCGTGCTTTCTGATGAAATAGGGGAAATCTATCTCAAGGTGCGCCTCCCTGGAATCAAGACGCCTTTTCATCTCCTCCAGTATGGAGGCAAAGGTGTTGATATTAATTTCATGCCTGAAATCATTTAAAATTTCAACAAACCTGCTCATGTGCGTACCCTTGAACTGATGAGGCAGGTTCACATACATGTTGACGCTGGCAACGGTCTGCTGGGACCCCATGGCCTTGTCAAGCACTGTAATGGGGTAACTGATCTTTTTTATGCCGACCCGCTGAAGGGATATTCTGCGGTCATCAGGCATGTTCTGGACATCTGCCAGATATGATTTGTCTGTCATTTTATACCTTGTTCAAGCATTTCCAGAAGGTGATCAATCTCCCTGACAAACCCTCTGTCTGCCTCAAAAACCGGCATGTTGTCACGTTCAGCCCTCCGTATGCCGCCTGAAAAAGGAAATGAGGCGACAACACTTATGCCCGCTTCCCTTTCAATGTACCTGACATCATCCTCCGAGGAGACATTGTTTGCCACAAAGGAGACCTTGTCTATTTTAAGATCGGCAGCCAGCCTGTCTATTTTCAGGGCTGTCTCCACGCTTCCCCTGTATGGCTGAATTACAATCAGGATATGATCAACCGTCTCTATGGTTCCCCTGCCAAGGTGCTCAACGCCTGCCTCCATGTCCAGCACAATGTGTTCATCACTGCCGAGGAGCATGACGTTGAGCAGGTTGCGCAACACCGCGTTTTCAGCGCAGGCGCACCCCGCCCCTCCCTGCTGTATTGCGCCGAGGACAAGGAGACGTATGTTGTCCGTCTCCCTGACAAATCTTTCAGGCAGGTCGTCTATCCTGGGATTTATGTTGTAAAAGGGGCCGTTTCTCCCTGTGCGCTCCGCGAGGAGCTCCTTCATGCCTGCCACAGGTTCAATC
>CAYXYO010000157.1:0-14221 GCA_964469365.1 uncultured Desulfobacterales bacterium
TTCGGCACCCTGGATGAATTCATGGAAGTCCTCACACTGATCCAGACAGGCAAGATTCCCCCTCTTCCAATCATCCTTGTAGGCTCCAGCTTCTGGAAGGGCATGAAAGAATGGATAGAGGAAACCATGATTCCCATGAAAACAATAGACAAACATGACACTTCCCTGTTCCATATCCTTGATGAACCTGAAGAGGTAGTCAACATGGTAATTACCTTAACAGAAGACATAGTGCCACAGATAAAAAAATAGGGAATCCATGCCGCCATCCGCGCACTGCCCGCGAGCTATCCACCGCCTTGGCCATCCGGCAGCTTCCCGTACCATGTGCGACAGCACACCTCCCCATGAAGGAAATAACAAAAAGATGGTGCAGCTATGGCGCAATTTACTATAATGGAGTATGTATAAGGAAATCCTGCGAAACGTATTACTTACCCTCTTAATTATACACAAAATTTGCTCAAAAAAGAACAGCAAACCGTCCGACAACCTATCATCTACGCCCATGGACAGAGAGGGAGAGACCAAGTTATTTATAATGAACCAGAGGAACTAAATGTCACACAAACCATTCTTTCACAAATTCATATTCTTATTCCTGACGACACTGTTAACCATATCCGCGACCAACAACCCGGCGCGGGCAACAATTGTTGACAGGATCGTGGCCATTGTCAACAACCACGTTATTACCATGTCGGAGCTTCAGGCAAAAACATACCCTGTAATGGAACAGTACATCCGTCAGGGCGCACCCAGGGAAGAGGTGGAAGCCGAACAGTCCACCATAATGGCAAGGATTCTTCCGCAGCTTGTGGATGAAATACTGGTAGAGGAAGAGGCCAAAAAACTTGGTGTCAAGGTCTATGATCAGGAGGTGGAAGCTGCCCTGGACCGTATATGTCAACAGAATCACATGACCAGAAAAGAGCTTGACGCACGGATGAGGCAGGAAGGTCTTTCCCTTGAAAAATACAAAAAAGATTTAAAAAAACAAATCATCAGAACACGCATAATCAATGCCAACGTACAATCAAAAATTGTCATTACCGATGAACAGGTTATGAAATTCATTGGGAAGGAGAGCAGCGGCGCAAGCTACGAGGGACCGTACTATACCCTTGATCATATCTGCATACTGCCGGACGATCCAGATTCCGAGGCATCCAGGGAAAAGGCTTTCAAAAAAGCGCAACAGGCACTGGCCGCGCTGAAAGCTGGCAAGGATTTTGCAGAAGTAGCGCGTGAATACTCTGATCTTCCTTCAAAAGAGCAGGGAGGCAGGCTGGGGGTATTTTCCATGGATGAAATGGCCCCCTTTGTCAGAAAAAATGTGTCCGGACTTGCGCGAGGGGAATTCTCCGGAGTTATTGATACTCCGGCAGGTTATCAAATCTTCAGGGTGGCGGATGTGTCAAGCACACATACTGTAAATATCTCTCCAGAAAAAATGGAAGAAATACGCGAAAAACTTTATCGCATTGAAATAAACGAGAAATTCGAAGAATGGCTTCAGAACTTAAGAAAAAAAGCTACCATAAAAATTCTTCTTTAAATTTTCTTCAAAAAGGAAATCAAACATGAATCTTCGACTATCCTCAGACATTGGCGACAACTGCAAGGATATAGGCGAATACCTGAAAAGGGAAAGAGAAGCGCGACAGATATCATTGCAGGAAATAGCCAATGCAACCAAGATAGCAAAACACCGGCTTGCAAGCATCGAAAACAACAAACGGGATCAATGGCCCGCAGAGATATTTGTAAAGGGATTTATCAAAAGCTATTCCGAGTATATAGGTCTTGACACCACGGACGTAATGAACCGCTACCATGAGTTCCTGGCATGCCAGGCAGCAGAAACGGAGCCCCGTGCCGAGACCGCCAGCTCATCTCACAAAAAAACAGGCTTCAGAAAAATAAATCGTCCGCTCATACCCATTACCGCCAGCCTGCTTCTGCTTACGGCAGCGGCCGGCATCTGGTTTTTCAGGGGAGATCTTATAAAAATGACATCTGATTCCAGCCCTAAAATCAGCAACGCAGAGGCAGGCTCACTTCTGTCAGGGACATCCGGGGCCATGCACAAACAGGCAGCCTCCACTGATACGGACAAGGCTGAATCCCATTCAAAAAAGACTGACATCTGACCGTATTACTCCAACGTCACTCCGCATCCCTGTTCCTCAACAGGAAGAGCGTAGCATCAAGAAAAAATTCATTTACTCCCCAAACAAAAAAGGCATCCGGAAAACCGGATGCCTTTTCCAGCACGATAACCGGCCAGGTTAATCTATTAACCTGACCTCCATATTATTTATTTGGTAAAACTGCCCGGCACCCTGATATCTTCAACAAGGTGCTGAATATGTTCAGGCGGCTCTTCTGTAACATTGGATACGATAAGAGCAACTATAAAGTTGATGGCAGCTCCCACAGCTCCAAAGGCCTCGGGTGATATCCCGAAAAGCCAGTTGTCAGGGGTATTGGGGGCCATTGCCGTACCCTTGATGAAAAACCATCCCTTGAACCAGAAGATATATACAAGCGTAATGGAAAGACCTGTCAACATACCTACCACAGCGCCTGTCCTGTTCACCTTTTTGGAAAAGATACCCATCATTATGGCAGGAAACAGTGAAGATGCGGCAAGCCCAAAGGCAAGGGCCACAACCTGTGCGGCAAAGCCAGGGGGATTGAGTCCAAGATAACCGGCAACCAGGATTGCGCCTGCCATGGCAATACGACTGGCCAGCAGTTCCTGTTTGTCGGTCATGTTGGTTGCGAATATGCCCTTGAGCAGGTCATGCGAGATGGAAGACGCAATGGCAAGAAGCAGACCTGCCGCAGTGGAAAGGGCCGCCGCGATGCCTCCCGCAGCGACCAGGGCAATTACCCAGTTGGGAAGATCAGCAATCTCAGGATTGGCAAGAACCATGATATCACGGTCAACCTTTACCATCTCGTTTCCATTCCAGCCAAAGGCCTTTGCCTTTTCAGCAAACTCCTTGTTTTTGCCATAATACTGGATACGGCCATCGTGATTTTTATCTTCAAACTTGAGAAGGCCTGTCTTCTCCCAGTTTTTGAACCAGGAGGGCCTTGCCTCATACAGGAGGTTCCCCTCAGGAGAACCTACAGGGCCTGTCTGGATTGTGTGCATAAGGTTCAGACGGGCCATGGCGCCTACGGCCGGAGCTGTTGTGTAAAGTATGGCGATAAAGACAAGGGCCCAGCCTGCTGAGGAGCGGGCGTCCCTTACCTTGGGCACAGTAAAGAACCTTGTAATAACATGCGGGAGCCCGGCGGTTCCTATCATAAGGGAAAGTGTAAGCAGAAACATGTTGGTGGTTGTTCCCTTCTGCACTGTATAGGCCCCGAAACCGAGATCCACAAGGACCTTGTCGAGCTTGTCGAGCAGCATGACTCCGCTTCCGTCATTCATGGCGCTGCCCAGCCCAAGCTGAGGCAGGGGATTGCCTGTAAGCTGCAGGGAGATAAAAACCGCAGGTACAGTATACGCAAAAATAAGTACGCAGTACTGGGCAATCTGCGTATAGGTAACGCCCTTCATACCGCCAAGAACCGCATATACAAAGACTATTGCCATGCCTGCCAGAAGACCGATGGAAAAATCCACCTCAAGAAAACGGGAGAAGGCCACGCCGATACCCTTCATCTGGCCTATAACATAGGTGAGGGACGCGACGATAAGACAGATAACCGCCACTATTCGTGCGGTGTTGGAATAGTACCTGTCGCCAATAAACTCAGGGACTGTAAATTTTCCATACTTCCTCAAATAAGGGGCAAGAAGCATTGCGAGCAGCACATAACCGCCAGTCCAGCCCATGAGATACACAGAGGCATCATACCCCTTGAAGGCTATAAGACCTGCCATGGAAATAAAAGAGGCCGCGCTCATCCAGTCAGCGCCTGTGGCCATACCGTTCAGTACTGGATGCACGCCCTTGCCGGCAACATAAAATTCACCTGTGCTGGATGCCCTGGACTTGATGGCAATAAAGATATAGAGGGCAAAGGTTGCCCCGACAACTATAAAGGTAAGTGTTTGTAATGACATATTCCCTCCCTCTCGAATCAGTCTTCGTGGACGTTAAACTTGCGGTCCAGCGCGTTCATCCGCGCGGCATAAAAGAAAATAAGGGCAACAAAGGTATAGATTGAACCCTGCTGCGCAAACCAGAAACCAAGTTTGTACCCTCCAAGTTTGATGGCATTCAGCGGTTCCACCAGAAGAATGCCAAAGCCATAGGAAACGACAAACCATATCACGAGACATATGATAACCAGTCTCAGATTTGCCTTCCAGTATTCCGATGCTGCATTACTACTCATAATCTTTCTCCTTTTCTCTTTTCCGGACATGTCTGGAAACAACATCCCTCCTGCCATTTCCAGATCTGCCCCATGAAATGAAATTAAAATATCACATAAGGTGCCATATACGGCCTGCCTGATAAAGTTGTTTCAGTGTGCCAATACCTCCTTTTTTCATTTTCTTGATTAAAAACAGAAACAGATACGCTGTCTGCATGGCGTCTTCAAGGGCATCATGCGCCCTGAACGGCGGCAGATTGAACTCCTCTGTCAAATCAGCCAGATGATATGACTCAGACTGGTCACACTGTCCATAGCCATAGACCCCGCGTCCTTCCTTGTAACCACGGGCAAGACGCATGGTATCAACACTCGGGTTTGACATGTATCCCCCCAGGACATCCCTGCACGCCTTGTTGAGGAAATGCATGTCAATACCTACAAAATGGCCGGTAAGCAAGGCGTCTCCGCAAAACTCGACAAACATGGGCAACACTTCTTCGGCCAGAGGGGCATCGTCAAGCTGCTGGGGCGTTATCCTGTGGATAAAGGTTGAATCCGTATATTCAGTCTGTCTCGTTGGCCTGATATACATATGAAAAGAACTTCCCAGTTCTATCATAAGATTGTTAATGCTTACCGCTCCTATGGATATAATTTCATCCCGCCTCCTGTTAAGGCCTGTCAGTTCAGTATCAAACACAACAAACCTGTACTCTGACAACGGCCTTGACTGATCAAAGGCGGCAAACAACTCCCTGTTACGCAATATAACAGGATGCGGTTTCCTGAACCATCCTCTTAAAAAATCCGGCACAGGCAGCATAACCTGTCATCCTGCCGGGAATATGCTCTTGAGTACGCCCTGCAATCTCTCTATAACACCAAATGTATCTTTAAGCATCTGCTTTTCCAGGTCACTCAGTCTGCCTGGATCTATATAGTTGTCAGGCTCCTCTCCCCTTTCAATCTGTTCAAGCTGATGGACAAAACGCATCTGCATCTGGAGCTCATAGGCGTCAACGGCCATGGAGCAGAGCTCATCCGATATATGCCCTGCGGCGGCAAGGGCCTTGAGCCTTGTGATTGTGTTTGTCTCCGCTATACCATGTCTGAGAGAAAGTATCCTGGCAAAATTTATTATGGGAACCAAACCCTTGTGTTTAATGTCGAGCTTGTTTTTATGCTCGCCGTCCTTTTCAACAATAAAATTCTTGAAAAATGAAAGGGGCACCCTCAACCCCATGTAATCCCTGGCCATGTGCAACAGATATATCTGCTGTCTTTCAGACAGGGCGGCTATATGCCGCCTCATCTCTTCAGCCATGGAGATTTCACCATAGCCGGGCCTGAAATCAAAGAATATGGACGCGTGCAGTATCTCCGCGGGCTCCGGGGCCGCAATAAGGTGGGAAAAATAGTCCTTCCACCCTGAAAGGGACATGCGCCACCTGGGATTGGATGCCATGATGTCTCCCGGACACCTTGGATAACCGCACTTTTCAAGGTGGTCTATGGCCCTTTCCCCAAAGAGACGGAAATAATCTTCCGCATTTTCTTTTTCCGCGTCATCCACAGGGTCCTGATACACAATGGCATTATCCTGATCTGTCCTGAAGGTCTGCTCCTTGCGCCCTTCGCTGCCCATAAGAAGCCAGCAGAAAGGCACAGGAGGCGGCCCCATCTCATCAACAAGAAGGGACAGTATCTTTTCAAGGATATAATCGTTCAGGATAGTAATCATCCTGGTTATATTGTTTGCCTTTGCCCCCTCTTCTATGAGTGTCCTTATAACAAGGGGCACCTTTTGTGAAAGGGGATAGAGGCCTTCTATATGCCTCTGGGCCACAATTTCCCTGAACAGGTAGAGGGGAGAGCTTCCCTGAAGCACCATGATGTCATGGGCCGTAACCACTCCGGCAATAATCCCGTCCCGTGTCACGGCAAGGTGATGGATCTGTTTTTTCATCATGGCAAGGAGGGCGTCAAAACAGACTGCATCCGCCGGAACCGTCTCCACCGGCGAAGCCATGATATCCCTTACAGGGGTAGCAAGGCTCCGGCCCCTGGCCACTATCTTTGTCCTCAGATCCTTGTCCGTAACTATGCCAGCGATTTCGCCCTGCTCATCCTTTACGAGGAGCGAACCTATATGAAATTCCGCCATCAGGGCAGCGGCATCCTGAACACTCTGACTGCCACTTATGCACTTGGGGGCATCCTTTACAAGATCATTGACAGTAACGCTGAACAGAAAAAGGGTGCCTTCGGTCCTGGGCACCATATTACGATGCCTGAGTTCCCTGTAGGCTGTCCGGATAAATTTTTCTGAAAAACTCTTGAGAAAAAACTGGGCAATCCTTGAATTGTCCCTGACAAGGTTCAGAAACACATCCTTTGGAAGAAGAAAGCAGAAGGTATCTTCCACTGTCTCAACATTGAGATTGGCCTTTGTCTCCTGGATGATGGGCAGGGCCCCCACATAAGCGCCCTCTCCCCGGAAATCCTTGAGAGTCACAACACCATCCTGGTCCGTGAGATAGATCTTCATGCCGCCTTTCTGCACAAGATAGAGATATTCCACTTCAGTCTCGTCCTGTTTGAAAAGCACGGTGCCTGCCGGATAAAAATCTATGATTATATGTCTTGCGATGCGTTCAAGGGTCTGATCATCCAGTTCATTAAAAGGTATGGTCTCTTTAAGAAAGGAGACCACAACATCCGGGGCAACAGACTGCACGCTTTTTACATTTTTGCTTGACATTTCAACCTCTCAGGGAAGTCAGCAGGGTGATGCGGCCAACATGCCGAAACAGATGCCCGAACAACGGGGTCTTACAATGGCGCCAGTGGCCATAACCAGGGGATGCCCTGAAAAGACCTTTTGGGATTGACGCGCGGGGTAACAAAATGCAAAACCGCAACCTGTTCAGGAACAGACAGTTTTTTCATTCGGCCACAACGCGGCAACAGTCCCCAAATACAACTCAGGGCACCCCTGTCAAAACCTGACCGGCAAAGCTATACCTGCCTGCCTGAGATCAGGCTGTCAATTACCGTGGGATCAGCGAGGGTGGATGTGTCCCCGAACTCGCTGGTGTCGCCGGCCGCTATCTTTCTGAGTATCCGGCGGATGATCTTGCCGCTTCTCGTCTTGGGCAGACCGGCAGAGAACTGCAGCACCTCTGGAGATGCAATGGGGCCAATCTCCTTTCTCACATGGGTTCTCAGTTCCTTCTTGAGGTCATCACTCTCCTCAACGCCCTTTTTGAGGGTTATGAAGGCATAGATAGCCTGCCCCTTTACAGGATGCGGCATGCCAACCACAGCGGCCTCAGCGACCTTTTCATGGGCCACAAGGGCTGACTCTATCTCGGCGGTCCCCATGCGATGCCCTGACACGTTGATGACATCATCAAGACGGCCCATGATCCAGAAGTAACCGTCCTCATCCTGACGCGCTCCGTCACCAGCGTCATAGATGCCCGGGAATCTCTCGAAATAGGTGGTCTTGAACCGCTCCGGATCACCAAAAACCCCTCTCAACATACCTGGCCACGGTTTTCTTATTACAAGATGCCCGCCCTCGTTGGTTGAGGCAGGAGAACCGTCTTCCCTTATGATGGCTGCGTCAACACCGGGAAGCGGCAGGGTTGCCGAACCGGGCTTGAGAGGCGTAGCATAGGGAAGGGGCGATATGAGAATGCCGCCGGTCTCGGTCTGCCACCAGGTATCCACAATGGGCAGTTCGCCATTTCCGATATTTTCATGATACCACATCCATGCCTCCGGGTTGATGGGCTCGCCGACACTTCCCAGGACGCGCAGGGATGAGAGATCATGTTTCTTTGTCCATTCAGTGCCTTCACGCATCAGTGCCCTTATAACCGTGGGAGCGGTATAGAATATGTTAACCTTGAATTTTTCAACTATCTCCCAGAACCTGTCAGGCGCGGGATAGGATGGAACGCCTTCAAACATCATGGATGTGGCTCCAAGGGCAAGAGGGCCATAGACGATATATGTGTGACCGGTTATCCAGCCGCAATCGGCGGTACACCAGTAGACATCGTCATCCTTAAGGTCAAAAACCCATTGTGTAGTGTGAGCGGCATAGGTAAGATAACCTCCTGTGGTATGGACAACGCCCTTTGGTTTTCCTGTGCTGCCACTGGTGTAGAGAATAAAGAGGATGTCTTCAGAGCTCATTGGCTCAGGGTCACATTTGTCTGTGATATCTTCAGCGGCAACTTCCTCATGCCACCAGCTATCCCGGCCATCCTGCATATTCACATCGTTTCCGGCCCTCTTGACAACTATACAGCTTGAAACAGTAGGACAGGCGCTCAAGGCCTCGTCGGCGTTCGGCTTTAACGGAATCACCTTGCCGGCCCTCAAAACCGCGTCAGAGGTAATGAGTACCTTTGCCTCGCAATCCTGTATCCGGTTCTGGAGGCTCTGGGCGCTGAAACCGGCAAAGACAACGCTGTGCATGGCCCCTATGCGCGCGCAGGCAAGCATGGATATGGCGAGTTCAGGTATCATGGGGAGATAGATGGATACGCGATCCCCCTTCTTGACACCTTTTTTCCTGAGGACATTGGCAAAACGGCACACTTCGGTATGAAGCATCTGATATGTATATACCTTTACGTCATCACCTGGTTCACCCTGCCATATCAGGGCGGCCTTGTTCCTCCTGCCGTTTTCAATATGCCTGTCAAGACAGTTATACGAGGCATTAAGCTGGCCGCCAACAAACCACTGTATCTCGGGCTTGTGGAAATCCGCCTTTACAACGGTACGCCATTTCCTGGACCAGTCAATCAGCTCCTCAGCCCTCTGGGCCCAGAACTTTTCAGGATACTCTATGGATTCCTTGTAATACTCCCTGTACTCCTTCATGCTGCCCACATGGGCGCTCATCTGACCTTTGCGTGAGGGCTTGAAAAGCCGCTGTTCACTCATCAAACTTTCGATTTTAATTTCTTCACTCATAATGTCCTGCCATTCCTTTAGTACCTTAGATGTTCATCTTGCACAAAAAAAACAATCAAATAAAAAAGTTACATAAAACCACCCTGAAAAATCAGGTTGTCTCTCAGGGAAACAACAGAGGCACCTTGAAAAACCATCTGCTTTCAACAGGATGCCCGGAAATACACGCCCTGAGCCACCAAGACCGCACCAGATACCTGTGGCTGTTCATCCCACTGCAAGAACACGGTTTGCCAAAAGGACAAACCACCTTCAGAAGGGGCCGGGCCAACAGCACAAAATTTTAAATTTTTCTTACACCCATACCGCCATTCTGTCAAGTAGCAATTACACATATCTACTATTTCCTCTATTTAAGACTACATATCAAGATATTACACAACACAAAACAAACATGTATGCACACTACATTTTTGTAATATCTCGCGCGACGCTTAATGTTTCCGGCATGGCGGAGTTGCAATCTTTCCTGACAGGACATACAATCCCGGAAACATAAGCGGGATTTGCAAACAAGGAATATTACGGGTATGCTGTCAGAAGTGACTGACAGGGATTGAGGTTGCCTGAACCATCATAAACCTGGCTGAAGATTTGTTGCATTTTGAACAGACACCAACGTGGCCTTGAAAAGCAGATTTTCCGGTTCATAACGCAAGGAATATGCGAACATTTTTCATGTTGGCAACAACGCGACCGGACGGAAAGAGAGTTTTCAGGGCACCCATCAAAAAAATCAAGGAGATAGACCCATGTCATTCAAAACCGTACTGCTGTTGGCTCCGGGATATGAAGAGCTGGAAGCCGTGGCCATTGTTGACATATTGCGGCGCGCTGCAATTGACGTGCTTGTTGCGGGCACCGTTGCCGGGCCTGTCGCATCAGCGCGCGACGTAAAAATAATTCCGGATGTGGAACTTGAAGAGATAAAAGACGAGCTGTTCGACCTTGTCATACTTCCGGGCGGGATTGACGGAACAGAAAACCTCTCCGGGGATGCCAGGGTCGTAGCAATGCTTGAGAGGCAGGTTGCAAACAACAAGGGCATTGGCGCCATATGCGCGGCCCCGACGCTGTTTGACAGGCACGGCATCTCCAAAGGCAGGACAATCACCTGCCACCCCATCTGCCGGTCAGACGTGCGGAGTTCGGAGCTCTCTGACCAGAGGGTTGTCATGGATGGCAACATAATAACAAGCCAGGGCCCGGGCACTGCCATTGAATTCGCCCTGAAACTCGTTGAATTTCTGGCAGGGAAGGAAAAGATGCTTGAAGTGAACAAAGGGGTGCTGGCAAAAATATGAAACTGAACGTAACGGTTATCTTTCAATCTCTCCATACCTCTGCATAATTGACTTGCAGGAAGACCGCCATGCCTGAAAAAGACATAAAAACGCCTGAACGCACCCGGGACGACAAAAGAACAGTCTCTTCCGCCCCGCCTGTTCCCGCCCCCTCAGCCACCCTGCCTGTGGAGGCCGACCCTCTCCAGCAATACATGGCGGAAATCAATAAATATCCACTTCTTACGCCTGAAGAGGAGGAAAAGATAACACGGGAATTTTATGAGACAGGCGACCCGGAACTGGCATCGAGGATTGTAACCTCAAACCTGCGGCTGGTGGTGAAGATAGCCCAGGATTTTCAGAAATTCTGGATGCAGAACTTCCTTGACCTGCTCCAGGAGGGCAATGTGGGACTGATGCAGGCTGTCAAGAAATTTGATCCCTACAAGGGAGTAAAGTTCTCCTACTATGCGTCATTCTGGATCAAGGCATATATCCTGAAGTTCATCATGGACAACTGGCGGCTGGTCAAGATAGGCACCACCCAGGCCCAGCGCAAGCTCTTTTACAACCTGAACAAGGAAAAAGCCCGCATCAGGGCACTGGGGTTTGAGCCCACGCCTGAGCTCATATCTGAAAACCTCGATGTATCCGCCAGGGAGGTTGTGGACATGGAGCAGAGAATGGGCTCATGGGAGGTCTCCCTGGACGCTCCTGTAAGAGACGATTCCGAGGACTCCCACATGGACTTCCTTCCCTCTGACCAGGGAAATGTGGAAGCCGGGGTCGCAAGGCGCGAGATAGCTGAAAGCATAAACAACAAGTTCGCTGAATTTCACAACACACTTGAAGGACGTGACAAGATCATCTTTGAGCAGAGGCTGATAACAGACGAGCCACGGACACTTCAGGAGCTCGGAAAGGAATTCAACGTATCCCGTGAAAGGGTTCGGCAGATAGAAGAGAGATTAAAACAGAAACTGAAAAAATTCCTTGAAAACTCTGTAAACGACATCGACTCCTATGCTGAAGGGATTGGAGAAGAATGAGCAGAACCATCCTGTCGCACACAATATTAACGATTATTTTCCTCTGGCCCCTGTTCCTGCCCTCGCATGGCAGTGGCGAAACCTTTACCGCATCCAGGTCATATCCCTACTATTTCTACCTCAAGGGACTGCTGGAACTCTCCAGCGGGCAAATATCAGAGGCGAAAAAATCCTTTCTTGAAGCAAGCCATACCGATCCCGATTCATCTGACACCGCGACACAGCTTGCCGTCATAGCTGCAAAGGAGAACAATACCGATGAGGCCCTTAAATGGGGAAGGCACGCCCTGGAGATTGACCCGGACAACGATGAAGCCCGGATGCTCCTCGCAAAAATATATGAATATAACAATGACTACACCGGGGCCACAACCCTGCTCAGGGAAATAGTTGACAAACATCCTGACAACCGGGAAGCCCTCTCCATGCTGGCATCGATATACAGCCGCACAGGGGAGGACGACAAGGCAATAGACACATTTGAAAAGCTCGCAAGGGCCGACGGCCCAAGGGCCTTTGTGGCGTCATATTATCTCGGAAGGCTTTATCTCAAAAAAGGGAAAACAGAAAAGGCAGAAGCGGCCTTCAGCCACGCCCTTGAAAACAGGCCTGAATTTATCCCGGCCAAACTTGAGCTTGCCAGATGTTACAAAAGGTCAGGCAAGGTAAAGGAGGCCATGGAACTCTACAGGGCAATCCTCAGGGAAAGGAACACCCCGGCAATAAGGTCGGAACTCGCTGACCTGCTTATAACAGAAAAACGCTCGGCAGAGGCTGAAAAAGAGTTGCGGGCCATGATGCTTGATGGCGGTGAAAACAGCATCAGGGCCGGATTGCAGATGGCGGTTGACTATATCAAGACTGACAAGCCCGGCAATGCCCTGCTTGTTCTGAACATCATACTGGAAACGCGGCCTGACAATGACCAGGCCACATTCCTGGCAGCCCTTGCCAGGGAGCAGAACAACGACCCTGAGACCGCGGAGAAACTGCTTGAAAAGATAGACAGAAAAGGCCCCTTTGGCATTGAGGCCACAGTAAGGCGCGCCTGGCTGCTGGAAAAAAAGGGGGAACCAGACAAGGCGGCTTCAATCCTGAGAGACGCATTAAAGGAACAACCTGCCGAAAAGGAGTTATCACTTGCCCTTGCCTCGATACTTGAAAAGCGGGAAGCTGCTGACGAGGCGTTGAACCTGCTGGGGAAAGCCCTTGAAGCCAACCCTTCAGACGTTGAAATAATGATGCACATGGCCATGCTGCTTGATTCAGGGGGAAACAAGAAAAAGGCAGTGGAGACGGCTGAAAAAATCCTGGAAATTGACCCCGACTATGTCCCTGCCCTGAATTTCGCGGGATACCTCTATGCCGAACAGGGCAGAAAACTGGAACGGGCGGAACAACTCATCACAAGGGCGCTATCATTCAAGCCTGATGACGGCTACATAGTGGACAGCATGGGATGGGTCTGTTTCATGAAAAAGGATTACGGCCTGGCAGTCAAATACCTTGAGAAGGCGCACAACCTTGTTCCCAAGGACCCCATAATCATTTCACACCTTGGCGAGGCCCTTGTCAGACTGGGGAAATATGAACGCGCCCTGAACGTGCTTAAAAAAGGCAGGGAACTTGCCGGGGAAGGAAGTGAAATCAGGAAAAAGATAGAGGAACAGATCAAAACCGCGCAAAAAAAACTGTGGGACATGGTGGATAACTGATTTCCCGGCATGTTTACGTCATCAGGCATCCCGCAACGCTGTAATGCACTCCAAAACCTGAAGTAATATCCATCTATTAGCACACAAAACGGAGAGGAAACATGTTTGATCAGGGAGGAAGTCAGACAGATTAGACACGGCCTTTCCGGAGAGGCCTGCCTGGAATTTCTGAAACAGTTATGGGGAAAATGGTGGGCCGTCAGGGTCTCGAACCCCGGACCTACTGATTAAGAGTCAGTTGCTCTACCAATTGAGCTAACGGCCCACTTGTGTCTTGTCTCAGGTGCAACGTCTATTAACATAACGGAAACCCCTCGTCAAGGGGCGGCATGGAAATTGTTATATACTTGCAACCCCTCATAAGCAAAGCCGACTACCATATCAAGACGAAAAAACAAAACTTGTGAAGTTACAGGCTCCCTGGAAACACATAAAATAACGTGCTCGGCTTTCATGGCATAGAAACATGACCGACAGGTCTATGATTTGCACGGAGAAATGCAGAAAAAAGGGCGTAAGCCCCCCTTGTTTACACATTTCACCTGGCATAACCCAACCTGTCACTGCGATATAAACCTGTCCCATTTCTTGTAAAGCCAATGTCATGCTGTTATTCTTTTACCCATAGGGAACAGGGTTCAGAAATACCGGAGGCATGGCCATGAACAGCGACAACAGACAGAAGATCGGCATAGGCATAAGCGATTTCAGGATAATCAGGGAGGGGGATTTCCTTTTTATTGACAAGTCCCTTCTCATATCCGAGACATTGAACGCAGGAGCGCAGATACTACTAATCCCCCGTCCCCGCCGCTTCGGCAAGACCCTG
>CAYXYO010000158.1:0-2979 GCA_964469365.1 uncultured Desulfobacterales bacterium
GATCTGAACAACTGGTCAACATCAGGTAAAAAATAACAGTCTGATACTGTCAAACCTTCTCCCGGCGGGCCCAGGCGGTCTGTCGGGAGAGTATTTATCTTGTTGGTCTTTAATCCATCTGCAATCCAGGGAGAGAGAACCATGGGATCAACCATTCGGAAAGTTTTTCATTTTTTGTTATTAACATGCGGCGTATTGATGCTTGCGTCCTGCGCCACACAGAAACACGCTGTTTCCGGGGACAGGGAGGTCAGGGAAGATGCGGCGGCCCGGACCGGCAAACATGCTTCGTCAGCAGGGAAGCAGGCTGTCGCGGAGGACAGGAAAAGCGGAACTTCATCTGACGCCCTTTATGACGGCACGCCTGTTGCGCTTACCCCGGTTCAGTGCGGCCAGTGTCACGGCTCGATATATAACAAGCTTAAGCATAATGGTGGAAAACACAGGATAATGTGTTCACGGTGCCATGAAAGTTTCCATTCATACAGCCCGGTTCGTCAGAACTGGAACGAGATCATGCCCAAATGTTCCCAATGTCACCAGCAGCCTCACGGGCCCAAACAGACAGATTGCCTGAAATGTCATCAGGAACCCCATACGCCGCTGAATGTGCCTTACACAGGCTATCTCCTGTCAGTATGCGGGGACTGCCACGCATCGCCTGCCGAACAGATCAGGAAATATCCAAGCGCGCATACCGAACAGGGATGTGACGGCTGCCACGCAAGTCATGGCGAAATACCGTCATGCATGGACTGCCATGAGCCCCATGTGCCTGACCAGCCTCTTGAAGCGTGCAAGTCCTGTCATCCGGTTCACAAACCGCTTGAGATTACATATTCGGAAGGCAATGCCAACACATGCAACACATGTCATTCAGGTGTATATGATGAGTGGAGTCACACTCAAAGCAAGCATGGCAAGGTGGACTGCGCGGCATGCCATGTAAAGCATGGTGCCATACCGGAGTGTTCCACATGTCATGGAGTCCCTCATGACAAACGGTTGCTTGCCAAGTTCCCGAAATGTCTTGAGTGTCATATCAATGTTCATGACCTGCCGGTCAAATAGAAGGGCATACTGAAATTACAATCAGGCGGCTTCGCCATGCAGGGGCATGACGAAGCCGTTTCCATTTTCATGGCGCCTTGAAATCCGGTTTTCGGGCCCCGCACAGGGTGGCCGTTGCGTTGGTTTTCTCTACCGCGTTCTCTTCTGCTCCACATAGCAGTCTAATTTCCCACTTGATGTTGTTTTTTATACTGCCTTTGATTAAAGTTTTTCTCATCAGGACGGAGTCTGGCATTGTAAAAGTGAGCTTACGCATTGTTGTTTCCGTTCCACATGAAAGGAGAATTCGCAATGGCTTCAGATGCCCATGGCATAAAGCTTGACAAGGCATATCAGTTCAGGGATGTGGAATCCAGGTGGTATGGTGAATGGCTGGAAAAGGGACTGTTTGTCGCTGAAACAGACCCTGACAGGCCATGTTTTTCCATGGTTATACCGCCTCCGAACGTCACAGGCGTTTTGCATATAGGCCACGCCCTTAACAATACCATGCAGGACATACTTGCAAGGTACAAGAGGATGGACGGTTTTAACACCCTGTGGGTGCCTGGCACGGATCATGCCGGTATCGCCACGCAGAATGTGGTGGAGAGGCAGATCGCCGCAGAAGGCCTGACCAGGGATGACCTTGGACGTGAAAAGTTTATTGAGCGTGTATGGGAATGGAAAAAAAACAGCGGCGGGACCATTATCGAGCAGTTGAAGCGCCTGGGCTGTTCCTGTGACTGGAGCAGGGAGCGTTTTACCATGGATGAAGGGCTTTCCCGGGCGGTGCGGGAGGTCTTTGTCAGCCTTTATGAAGAAGGGCTTGTCTATCAGGGAGACTATATCATAAACTGGTGTCCGCGTTGTCATACAGCCCTGGCAGATATCGAGGTAGAGCATGAGGAGACAGAGGGAAGCATATGGTACATGCGTTATCCCGTGGAGTCGGCAGAGGGGGATGCCGCGGAATATGTAACCGTTGCCACAACCCGTCCCGAGACCATGCTTGGCGATACGGCCGTCGCGGTAAATCCCGATGATGACAGGTACAGCCATCTTGTGGGGAAAAAGCTGATTCTTCCACTGATGAACCGTCCCATACCAGTTGTGGCGGATGAGCATGTTGATCCGGAGTTTGGAACAGGCGCGGTCAAGGTAACCCCTGCCCATGACTTTAACGACTTTGAGATTGCCGCAAGACATCAGCTTGAATCAATTAATATCTTTGATAAAAATGCTGTGCTTAATGAAAATGCCGGGCCATATGAGGGGCTTGACCGTTTTGTTGCCAGAAAAAAGGTGTTAAAGGATCTGGATGAACAGGGACTGCTTGTAAAGGAAGAGCCACACGTCCTTGCGGCAGGCGGATGTTACCGTTGCAGGACAGTGGTTGAGCCCAGAATATCCAAGCAGTGGTTTGTCAAGGTCGCGCCACTGGCTGAACGCGCTCTCAAGGCGGTCAGGGACGGTGATACGGAGATTGTGCCTTCCAGCTGGCTGAAACTTTATGAAGAGTGGATGACCAACATACGTGACTGGTGCATTTCCCGTCAGATATGGTGGGGCCACAGAATCCCTGCCTGGACGTGTGCCGCGTGCGGGCATACGGCAGTGTCACGGGAAGATGTCCCGGTATGCCCTGAATGCGGTTCTGACAGGCTGGAACAGGACAGCGACGTGCTGGATACATGGTTCAGTTCAGCCCTGTGGCCCTTCTCCACCCTTGGATGGCCTGACAGGACAAGGGAGCTTGAACTCTTTTATCCCACATCTGTCCTTATCACCAGTTTTGACATCCTTTTTTTCTGGGTTGCCAGGATGATGATGATGGGTCTTCATTTTATGGATGAAGTGCCCTTTAAGGATGTGTATCTACATGCGCTGGTACGGGATAAACATGGCAAGAAAATGTCAAAATCCACC
>CAYXYO010000159.1:0-8639 GCA_964469365.1 uncultured Desulfobacterales bacterium
GCCGGATTTGAGGGTGCCAAGATGCCTCCGGCGGGGCGGTTCCCTAAAGAAAAAAGAGAGGACGAAAACCGGACAATTTATTTGTCAAAAAACCGGTCAACTTTATTTGTTGACAACACCTCTCATTACTGTGGCAACAGCGGCAAAAGACAAATTTTCACATTGATTATTGAAAGGACATGAAATAGAATACATTATTTCAGAAACATTACTCCCTGTACACTTCCATAATTTGAGGTTCTGACATGAAACTGGACAAAAAAACAGTGCTGAAAAACGCTGGCATATATTTCCTTTTCCTTCTCGGCTTTTTTCTCTTTCTCGAACCGAACATGCGCGGAGGAGGAGGCATGCACGAGATGAACACCCTGGGAAAACTTGTGGGTTGCTGCATCATGTGGGGCGCTGCGTGGAGTATCCTGAAAATACACCCCTGGCTCATGCCCTTGAGGGATTTCCTCGCTGAACAGATACCCCTCTGGAAACTATTTGCCTACATGTTCTTCGGCACGGCCCTGCTCTCCGGCACCATGGGCTTTGTTGCCCGCAAGAGCTTCGGGATTGCCCATGTGGACTATATTGAATCCATGTTCATGTGGCTTCTTGAAGGAGTATATGCCATGGCAGGACTTGCCGGAGTGCTTTTCACCATGGTTGAGCCGCTCAAGGTGTTTCCGATGTTCAGCAAACTTGGCTGGAAGGAACCTGAATGCAGCGTGTGGAAGCAGGAAAAGGAACGTCTGGAAAAAGAGGGAGAGGAAACAAACTCTCCATAAACCTGGAACAACAGGGCGACCTGCGAAATTGTCTTTTCCGGCATCTTGCCGCGCTCATTGACGAAACAAAGATACTCACATATCTCCTGATTATGAGTGCTTTTTCATTTCGTTAGCCCTCGCGCCGAACCGGAAATCCCCATTTTCAGGACGCCAACATTTTTTCAAGGACACTAAAGATGATAGAACGCTACAGCAGGCCTGAAATGTCTGCAATATGGACACAGGAAAACAAGTTCAGAAAATGGCTGGAGGTGGAAATCGCCGCTGCTGAAGGATGGGAAAAGCTCGGAGTCATTCCATCTGACGCAGTAAGGGAGATAAGGGAAAAGGCCGACTTTGACATTGACAGGGTGCTCGAGATAGAAAAGGAGACCCGCCACGATGTGATCGCCTTCCTCACAAACGTGGGGGAATACATAGGCCCTTCAGCACGCTATCTGCACTGGGGACTTACGTCGTCAGACATGCTTGACACAGCCATGGCAGTGCTGCTCAAGGATGCCATGGACCTGATAATAAGGGATGTGGATGAAGTGATGCAGACCATCAGAAAGCGGGCCATGGAACACAGGATGACCGTGATGATAGGTCGCTCTCATGGCATACATGCCGAGCCTGTGACCTTCGGCCTCAAGCTTGCCATCTGGTATGACGAGATGAAACGCAACCTTGACAGGCTGCAAAGGGCCAGGGAAACCGTTGCGTACGGCAAGATATCAGGCGCTGTGGGCACATTCGCCCAGGTTGATCCGCGGGTTGAGGAGTATGTGTGCGAAAAACTCGGGCTCAAACCTGCCCCGGCCTCAAACCAGATTGTCCAGAGGGACCGCTACGCCGAGGTCTTTGCGGCCCTGGCCATCATGGCAGGCACAGTGGAAAAGATCGCAACGGAAATACGTCATCTCCAGAGGACAGAGGTCCTTGAGGCAGAGGAGTTTTTCCGCAAGGGACAGAAGGGCTCTTCCGCAATGCCGCACAAAAGGAACCCCATACTTTCTGAAAACCTCTGCGGCCTTGCCAGGATGGTGCGGGCCCCCATTGTCCCTGCCCTTGAAAACATGGCCCTGTGGCATGAACGCGACATAAGTCACTCATCTGTTGAACGGTTCATCTGCCCTGACGCATTTATTACCGCTGACTTCATGCTGGCAAGGCTCAACGGCCTGCTTGACAGGCTGGTGGTGTACCCTGACCGGATGGAAAAAAATCTCAACATGCTTAACGGCCTTATCCATTCCCAGCAGATACTGCTTGTTCTTACGCAAAACGGCGTAAGCAGGGAGGAATCATACAGGATAGTGCAGCGAAGGGCCATGGAGGTCTGGGAAGGCAAAGGCACCTTTCTCGAAAGGCTCCTTCTTGATGACGACCTGAAAAAACATATGAGCGAGGATGAGATAAAAGCTGTCTTTGACATAAACTATCATCTCAAACATGTTGACACAATCTTCAACAGGGTATTCGGAGAGTCATGATGGAGCGGGAAAGGGCGCGTCTCTGTGAAATAATCAGGGAAAAGTCATGGAAGGAAGGAGAGTTCACCCTTACATCAGGCAAAAAAAGCAGCTTCTACATTGACTGCAAGCAGACGACCCTCTCCGCCGAGGGCGCATACCTCTGTGGCAGACTTATGTATAAAAAAATTGCTGCCAGCGTCTCCAGGATAGATGCCGTTGGCGGCATGACCCTTGGGGCTGATCCCCTGGTTACGGCCGTCTCCATAGCAAGTTTTCTTGAAAAAAAACCGATTCCGGCCTTTATCATCAGAAAGGAGCCCAAGGGACACGGCACGGCGGCATGGCTTGAGGGCATGTCCAACATACCTGACGGCGGCAACGTGGCCCTTGTCGAAGACGTGGTTACCACGGCAGGCACCCTGATAAAGGCCATAAAGCGGACGGAAGAGGCCGGTTACCGGGTCGCCATGGTGCTAACAGTGGTTGACCGCGAGGAAGGCGGACGCGAGCTCCTTGAAAAGGAGGGATACGCCCTTGAAGCCCTTTTAACCAAAACTGAAATCCGGCAGCCGGGGGAGACGTCCCATGCTTGACATCCACAGGCTCAGGGTGTTTCTCGCAGTATGCGAAGCAGGCAGTTTCGGTCAGGCTGCCTCAAGGATTCATCTCAGCCAGCCCACTGTAAGCGGGCATATAAAGACGCTGGAGGAACACCTCGGCACCCCCCTTTTCAACCGGAGAGGCAAAAAGGTGATACTGACAAAGGCCGGCCAGATGCTGCATCCCAGGGCCAGGCAGATAGTCAGCATAGCCGAATCCATGGAACGCCAGATGGCCATGTTTCTGGGACTCAAAAAGGGCAGGCTGGAAATCGGGGGCAGCAACGTGCCGGGGCAGTACATACTTCCCGGACTCATTTCCAGATTCAAGGAAGGCAAGGAAGGAATCCAGATCAGGGTAAGGATAGGAGACACCCTCTCCATATCAGACCTCGTTGCCAATGGAGACATTGAAACAGGCATTGTGGGCGCTGTCATCCCCAACAGGGAGCTTGACTTCACGCCATGTTTCAGCGACGAGCTTGTGGCAGCCGTACCCCGGGGACATCCTATGGCGACGGCAAGGGATATCGACCCTGCTGAACTGGCAAAAGAGCCTTTTATCATACGCGAAAAGGGCTCAGGCACCAGAAAGACCATGGAAAAAATACTGGAGCAATATGACCTGCCGCCCCTCTCCTCATTCAACATTGTCGCTGAGCTTGGAAGCGCGGAGGCGATACGCCAGGCTGTCAAGGCAGGCGCGGGATGCGCCATAATATCCCGCAGGGTAATACATGACGACATTGTTCATGGCGCGGTTTCAAGTCCGGCCATAAAAGGCATGAAAATAAACCGCAGGTTCCACCTTGTAACCAGAAAACAGGGTCTGCTGTCACCCCTTGCCGAAAACTTCAGAAATTTTCTCTTGTCCATGGAAGAAAAGAACATTACTATTTAAGGATGACAGTCGGGACGCCCAGGCACGGGGCGTCAATACTGCACACCTTAACAGACAAGGAGACAAGATCATGCAATCATATGAATGCCCATGCGGTTATGTATACAACCCCGAAGAGGGGGATATTGACAACGGGATAGAACCCGGCACGGCCTTTGAAGACCTGCCGGCAGACTGGGTATGTCCCAAGTGCGGCGCGGAAAAGGACGCTTTCTACCCTGAAGACTGACAGAGATCACAAACCATAAAACTTCTCCATGGCGACCCGCGGGAATAATCCTGAAGGGAAGTCATGGGGAAGGCATGTTTCAACCATATTTTCCCATAACAGTTCACAACAACCTTTCCGAACTGCTACCTGCTTGCCTGAAACCAGGTTGACAACCGGACACGGAAATGCCTGACAAGAAGATTCTGACAACGGCGCTTACCGGCCTGTTTCTCACAGCCGGACAAACCATTTATATCATTGCGAACGGCGACGCCGCATGCCTCAATGCCGGCTGCGCTGTGGTCGAAAACCTTATCGCCGCACCGCCTCTGCTTTTCAACATCCTCGGCATACTCTATTTCCTCACAGTCGCCATTTCAATGCTGCTCGCCACAAAACAGCCTTTTTTTGACTGGCTTGTGACCATACTCCTCATGGGCGGCATGATAACCGAAGGAAGCCTGCTCGCCTTTCAGTCCGTTGTCGCGGGCGCATTCTGTTCCTATTGCCTCGCTGTCTGCCTCCTGATTATCCTGATGAATCTCTTCCGGGGCAAAAGACATTTCGCCACAGGCATGGCCATGGCGCTGTTACAGGCAGGCGTGTTTGTCATGCTTCAACCGGCGGACAGGAGCTTCCGGCCTGATTCAGGCGACCTGAGTCTGACGTCAGGCACATATGCGGTAAAGACATGCAGCCACACTTCAAGACGGCTCTTCCTGATATTTTCAGAGAAATGCCCCCACTGTCAGAATGTGCTGGCCTCCCTCCGGGGATGTTCAAAATGCGAGGTACACTTTAACCCTGTTGCAAGGACTGAGAGTGAGATACTGCCCGGCCTTGAAAAAATTACAGATTTCAATCCGGCGATCAACCGGCGCGCGCTGAGGATACTCGGCATAGATGAGATACCTGTTCTTGTGGCGCAGAATCCTGACGGATACAGGTTCATAAGGGGAGAAAAAAATATTATAGATTACATAAAAAAAGAGTGTTCAGGCGTGGAAGACCCCTTTTCCCCAACAGGAGGGATTGATTTTCTGACGCCTGCCGATGGATTCAGCAACCAGGGATGCAGCATGGAAAAAGAGTGCGATGAAGATAATCAGCAGCGTTAGCGAAATGTCCCGGATATCCAGGGCGCTCATGGGAAAGAATCTGACACGGGGTTTCGTGCCTACCATGGGCTACCTGCACGACGGACACCTTGCCCTGATGAAAGAGGCGGGACAGAGGGCTGACAGGGTAATTGCCAGCATATTCGTCAATCCGTCCCAGTTCGGCCCGGGGGAAGACCTTGACCAGTATCCCCGCGACCTCGAAAGGGACGCGGCCCTTGCGGAAGAGGCGGGAGTTGACCTCCTTTTCACGCCTGACGCCGACGCTCTCTATCCTGAAGGCTACCAGACATGGATAAGGGTGGAACAGCTCTCCACCGGCCTGTGCGGCGCATCGCGTCCTGACCACTTCAGGGGAGTTGCCACTGTTGTGGCAAAGCTTTTCAATATAGTCATGCCAGACATCGCGGTCTTCGGCATGAAGGATTTTCAGCAGCTCCAGGTCATCAGACAGATGGCAAGGGATCTGAATATGCAGGTGAAGATAGTGGGACATCCCATTGTGAGGGAAGCGGACGGCCTTGCCATGAGCTCACGTAACAAGTATCTTACAGAAGAAGAGAGGAAAAGGGCGCTCTGCCTGAGAAAGGCCCTTGACCTTGCCGTCACCCTTGCAAAGGCAGGGGAAAAATCAACGCGTGCCCTGAAAAAGGCCATAAAGGAACATATAGAGAGTTACAGCGGCACACGCATAGACTATATATTCACAGGCAGACCTGACTCCCTTGAAGAGACAGAAGAAATCGGTGCGGACGGACGGCTTCTCCTTGCCCTCGCAGTTTACGTCGGAGCCACGCGCCTGATTGACAATGAGGTGATAACAATATGATTTTCAATTCCGGTTCAGGACATAACCATGCTTCGTAACATGCTCAAATCCAAGATACACAGGGCTGTTGTCACAGACGCCAACCTTGCCTATGAAGGCAGCCTCACCGTTGACAGGGAGCTCATGGAAGCGGCCGATCTGCTGCCCTTTGAACAGGTCATGGTTTACAACATCTCAACAGGAGAACGGTTTGAAACCTATGTAATTGAAGGAGAACGGGGCTCGGGCCATATCTGTCTTAACGGCGCGGCCGCGAGAAAGGGGGCAAGGGGCGACCTTGTGATAGTGGCCTCATACGGGGGGTTCACGCCCGAGGAAATAAGGCATGGCGCAAGCCGGCTTGTATGGGTGGACCAGGATAACCGCATTGTCAAAAAAGAGGTTGTAAGCTGGTCCTGATTCTTAACATGAAACCCCCGCTGTCTTTTGCGGGTTAATCTCAGACAGGTTGGCAAAACCTGGGCAGCCCGCCAGAAATATGCGCCGTGTCAGCGACAACATCCCTACTTCCCTGAAATGAAGCTGAGCAACACAACAGTAAAGACAGACCCCGGGGCCATGCGGCACAACATAAGGGAGCTGAAAAAACTCACTGACCTCAAACTGATGCCGGTGATAAAATCTGACGCCTATGGCCACGGCATTGTTGAAACAGGCAGGCTGCTTGAGGCCGAGGGAATCTGGGGCCTTGGCATTTCAGAGCCTGAAGAGATTGACCTGCTCCGGGAAGCCGGCATAAAAAGCCGACTCTTTCTCCTTGCCGGATTCTGGCCTGATGATGCTGAATCTGTTATAAAGGATGAAAAGGTCATACCCGGCATATGCGCAAGAGAGCAACTTGACGCCCTTGAAGCCGCATGTTCACTCACTGGCAAGGGCGTTGATGTGCATCTCAAGCTGGACACAGGCATGGGCAGGTACGGTTTTTCTCCAGGGGAGTTCATGGACATTGCGGGGAAACGTGATAACTGGCCGAGCCTCTCCTTCACAGGGATCTACAGCCACCTTGCCAATGCCGGTGAACCTGACAATCCACTGAACCGGAAACAGTATGAGACGCTTCATGATGTAGTCATGGCGGTTTCCGGTATGGGCTGGCATCCTGAAGAGATACACATGGCAAATTCATCCGGCCTGATACACAACAGGGCTGACAGGCTCTGCACAATGGCAAGGCCGGGCATCGCCCTGTACGGCGCATATCCGGATGAGTCGGCCCAGAACATAATAGAGCTTGTACCGGCAATGACAGTGTCCGCCCCTGTCCACTCGGTAAGATTGATGAAAGAGGGCGAAACAACCGGCTACGGTTCAACATACACATTTACCAGGGAAACAAGCCTTGCAATACTCAAGACAGGTTATGGCTGCGGTTATCCAAGGGCAATGTCAAACCGGGCGGACGTGCTGATAAACGGGGTCCGTTGTCCTGTGGTGGGCAGGGTCTGCATGCAGGCCGTCATGGTGGACGCAAGTTTCGCCGGAGAAGTGCGCGCAGGAGACGAGGCCGTCCTGTGGGGCAGACAGCAGGGGCGTCTCATCAGACCGGAAGAGGCGGCTGCGTGGGCAGGAACCATAAGCTACGAACTCATGTGTCTCGCAGGAAAAATCAACAACCGTAAAAGCGGAGGAGATAACAAGGATTATGTTTGGAATAGGAGTTCCTGAACTGCTTCTCATCATGGCCCTGGCGCTTGTTGTGCTCGGCCCTGACCAACTCCCCAAAGTTGCCAGGCAGATAGCCCGCTTTGTGGGTGAGCTCAAAAGGGCATCCGAGGACTTCAAAAGCCAGCTCGACCTTGACAAGCTGGAAGAGCTGAAGGAGATGACTGACATAAAAAAGACCGTTACGTCCACCATCACTGAAACGGTCTCTGACCTCGCGTGGCCTGATGACATCAAGGGACATCCGGCTGACAGCAGGGCCCTTGAAAGGGAGAGGGAGGAACAGCCTGCCCATGACGACACGCCAGGCGGCCTTGGTCCAGCATGGAAGATAGCAGGCGGCCCGGCAGCACGCGAAAATGCATCCGGGGGCAACGACGC
Organism: uncultured Desulfobacterales bacterium; assembly: GCA_964469365.1. Lineage (GTDB taxonomy): Bacteria > Desulfobacterota > Dissulfuribacteria > Dissulfuribacterales > QOAL01 > CAYXYO01. The sequence goes on from CAYXYO010000159.1 coordinate 7,941, forward strand.
CAATATGGAACAGACCTCGCGGCATCAGGAAGAGGAGACAAACAACACAGGCGCGGCTGCCGGAGAAGGGCAGGCAGACACAAAAGAGGAATCAGGCAACTCCGCCTGACTTCAGCCCTGAATGAACATTGCGGACATCCCCATACAGGCCCATCTTGACGAGCTGAGACGCAGGCTCATTACATGCGCCATCTTCATGGCCGCCACCTTTGTGCTTTCTTACATCTTTTCAGACGCGCTGATAGCTTTTCTATTCACTCCTGTATATCACGCCCTGCCTGAAAACAGCAAAATGGTGTTCACTGCCCTGACCGAGGGATTCATTACCTACCTCAAGGTCGCCTTCTGGGCGGCCCTTATCCTGACCACCCCTGTCATACTCTATCAGATATGGGCATTTGTGGCTCCGGGCCTCTATCCCAAAGAGAAAAAGGTGCTGAAAACCATAATCATATCAGGGATAAGTCTTTTTGCCGCAGGGGGAATATTCGGACACTGGGTCATAATGCCGGTAATTCTATCCTTCTCCCTGGGATTTGCCAGCCAGGGACTTGAGGCCATGCCAAGACTGCAGGACTATCTGCTCTTTGCCCTTAAAAGCATCTTCACATTCGGCATTGTGTTTGAACTTCCCTTTCTCATGGCAGCCACATCGGCAACAGGCATTGTCTCTGTGGAATATTTCAGAAAAAACCGCAA
>CAYXYO010000160.1:0-10637 GCA_964469365.1 uncultured Desulfobacterales bacterium
ATCCTTACATATAACATACAGGACAGATAAACAGAGATGAAACAGATTCTGCAAAACCTGGCAACAGGTGAAACCGTCCTTGCCGATGTGCCGGTACCGCGATGCGGTTCAGGTGAGCTTCTCATTGAAACAGTACGCAGCCTCATCTCCATAGGCACGGAAAAGATGCTGGTCGATTTTGGAAAGGCCGGTTTGCTTTCAAAGGCGCGGCAGCAGCCTGAAAAGGTAAAGATGGTGCTGGAAAAGGTAAAAACCGACGGTCTTCTGACAACCCTGGACGCGGTCAGGAGCAAACTCGACCAGCCCCTGCCCCTTGGTTACTGTAATGTCGGGGTGGTAAGGGAGGTCGGCGACGCGGTTTCCGGCTTCAGGGTCGGGGACAGGGTGCTTTCAAACGGCTGCCATGCGGAATTTGTGGCTGTACCCATGAACCTCTGCGCCAGTATTCCTGAAAAGGTGACAGATGATGAAGCCGCTTTCGGCGTGATTGGCTCAATCGGGCTTGAAGGCATACGCCTTGCCGGTCCGACCCTGGGAGAAACTTTCGCGGTTACAGGCCTTGGACTGATTGGCCTTCTTGCCGTGCAGCTTTTACGGGCCAATGGCTGCCGGGTGCTCGGCATTGACTTTGATGAGACAAAACTTGCCCTTGCGCGCCGTTTCGGAGCTGAAACCGTATCCCTTGCCAGGGGTGATGATCCTGTGGAGGCAGGCATGGCCTTTTCCAGAGGACGCGGGGTTGACGGCGTGTTGATCTGCGCCTCAACCAAATCATCCGAGCCTGTGAGCCAGGCTGCCAGGATGTGCAGAAAACGGGGCAGAATTGTGCTGGTCGGGGTTACGGGCCTTGAAATCAATCGTTCTGATTTTTATGAAAAGGAGTTAAGTTTCCAGGTATCCTGCTCATACGGCCCCGGTCGTTATGATGAAAATTATGAAAAAAGGGGCCAGGACTATCCCTTTGGGTTTGTCAGATGGACTGAACAGCGCAATTTTGAGGCTGTTCTTGACATGATGGAACCTGGAAAGATTGACACCACTCCCCTTGTAAGTCACAGGTTCGCTTTTGATGACGCTGTATCAGCCTACGACGTACTCTCCAGGGACAAAGGGGCCCTAGGGATAATGCTGGAGTATGGCGCATCGGAAGGCGGGGCGGAAGAACATGTAGTCAGCCTGCGGTCAGAGTCAGGGCATCTATCCGCTTCCGGCGTTCCGGTGTGCGGATTCGTGGGGGCTGGCAACTATGCCTCACGTATTCTTATCCCGGCATTCAAGAAGGCAGGGGCGCGACTTCATACCGTAGTTTCCCGCGGCGGGGTAAGCGCTTCCCATCACGGGAAAAAAGCCGGTTTTGCCAGGGCGTCCACAGATGTCTCAACCATTTTTCAAGACACGGCAATAAATACGGTTGTCATTGCCACCAGGCATAACAGCCATGCGGAACTGGTGATAAAGGCCATGGAGGCGGGCAAACACGTCTTTGTTGAAAAGCCCCTTTGCCTCACCCTGGAGGAACTTGAACAGATAGTTGAAGTTTACGAATCTTCCACGAAAGGCAGCTCTTCAACATTGAACCTTATGGTCGGTTTTAACCGCAGATTTGCCCCCCTTGTTCAGGAGATGAAACAGCTTACCGACAGGCTGCAACAGCCCAGGGTCTTTGTGATGACCATGAATGCCGGTTATATCCCGGCCGATTCCTGGATACAGGACCCTGCCACAGGCGGCGGACGTATTATAGGAGAGGCATGTCATTATATTGATCTTATGCGTTATCTGGCCGGCTCAAGGATTGTGGACATGCATGCCGCGTCAACAGGGAAACATCCTGCCGTGGAAATTTCCGAAGACAAGGCAAGTATAACCCTTGGTTTTGAGGATGGTTCAATGGGCACCATTCACTATCTTGCCAATGGCGGCAAGGTCTTTCCCAAGGAGAGAATAGAAATTTTCGCTGGCGATGCGGTGTTGCAGCTTGACAACTTCCGCAAACTGAAAGGATACGGATGGAAGGGATTCAGAAACCGGAACCTTCTCAAACAGGACAAGGGCCAGGATGCCTGCGCCAGGGCCTTTCTGAAAAGTATTGAAAAAGGGCAGCCCTCACCGATTCCCTTTGATGAGTTGGTGGAAGTGGCAAGGATTTCCATTGAGGCAGCCGGAGAGTTAAGGTGAAAGAGTGTTTTGTTGATATAATAGCCGGAGCAAGGCCAAACTTCATGAAAATCGCCCCTGTGATAAAGGCAATCACAAAAGGCAGGGACGCAGGAGGTCACCTATGGTATCGCCTGGTGCATACAGGCCAGCATTACGATGCCAGGATGTCAGGAGATTTTTTCAGACAACTCGGCATACCGGACCCTGACGTGAATCTGGAAGTCGGTTCAGGCAGTCATGCTGAGCAGACTGCGGCCATCATGGTGCGGTACGAACGTCTTCTGACAGACGCTCCACCTGACATGTGCCTTGTGGTTGGAGACGTGACTTCAACCATGGCCTGCGCCATAACAGCCCAGAAACTCTGCATCCCGGTGGCCCACGTGGAGGCGGGCATACGTTCAGGCGACTGGACCATGCCCGAGGAAATCAACCGCATGGTCACCGATTCCATAACAAACTATTTTTTTACAACCAGCCGGTTTGCAAATGACACCCTCAGGAAAGAGGGTGTTGCTGACAACAGGATATTTTTTGTCGGCAACACAATGATAGACACCCTGCTTGCCAACATGGACAGGTTCAGACCGCCGGAATTTTGGGACACTGCCGGCCTTGTGCCAGGAGAATACTTTGTGGTTACCCTACACCGGCCAGCGAATGTGGACGAAACAGGTCAGCTCCGAGACATGCTGCAGGCCATTGGCAACGGATGCAGACAGAAGAAGGTGGTATTCCCTGTGCATCCACGAACAGCGAAGATGCTTGAACAGATGGAGACTCCTCTGCCTGGCAATATCATGATGGTGGAGCCGCAGCCCTACCTTGAGTTCAACTTTCTCGTCAGGAACGCCATGGCCGTTATTACGGATTCAGGTGGAATTACCGAAGAAACCACTGTCATGGGCATCCCCTGCCTGACTCTCAGGGATACAACTGAAAGGCCGGAAACCGTCACAATCGGAACAAATGAGCTCATAGGCACTGACCCGGCCAGTCTTAAGCCTGCCCTTGACAGGCTCTTTGCCGGAAAGTGGAAAAAAGGCGACATCCCGGAGAAATGGGACGGCGGAACCGGCGAGCGTATTGCCGGAATACTTGAAGATATACTGTGTTGCGAAAAGGCGGACGGGTAAAAATTGACAAGGCAGTTTTCCACATACGTCAGGCTGGGGGTCAGCAACGTATTTCATGTCGCCCTTTACCGTTTTCTCAGGCGTGCCGGATATTACAGGCGCTTGTTGCCAATAGGAACTCCGGTTGAAGGACCGTTTTTTACCGAAGCACACGACTGCCTGCCGGACAAAGTCAATGTTTCATATTTTTCATGTCATGAATTTCGGTTATCCTCGCCTCCAGACTGGTTTCTTAATCCCTGGAACAGGGCAAGGCATGAGGATACCCGGAGACACTGGAGCGAGCTTTCTGACTTTGACAGTGAACTTGGCGACATAAAAAATATCTGGGAGCTTTCGCGTTTTGACTGGCTCCCTGTTATGGCATGGCGCTACAGAAACGGAGAGAAGAAGTTCATCAGAATAATAGAGAACTGGCTCCGTGACTGGTGTCTCAGGAACCCGCCCAATACGGGCATAAACTGGAAATGCGGTCAGGAAGCCGCCCTGAGGTGCATGAACATGCTCGCCGCATCCCTCTGTATCCATGACAGTTTTCACAGGCCCCTTCCAGGTTTTCTGAAATTCCTTGAGGTTCATCTTGAAAGAATAGCGCCAACCCTTCGTTATGCCATTTCCCAGGACAACAACCATGGCATAAGCGAAGCGGCTGCACTCTTTGTCGCGGGCAGCTATCTGGCTTCATACGGGACAAAGGCGCAAAGGGCGTCAGCCGGACGCCGGGCAGCGTCAGGCAGGCGGTGGCTGGAGAACAGGACTGAAAAGCTGATCATGGATGACGGCAGCTTTTCACAACATTCAGTAACCTATCACAGGATGGTGCTTGATGAGCTGTGTCTTGTTGAACTCCTCAGGCGGAAATTGGAACTCCCCCCCCTTTCCGGAACCTTTTACAGGAAAACCGGCAAGGCAGTGAAATGGCTTGACAACATGGTTGATGCCGCAAGCGGTGACGCCCCGAATCTTGGCGCCAGCGACGGCACCTTTCTGTTTAACATGACTGGCAGACCATACAGGCACTTTTTTTCTTCCCTGCAACTGGCATACGCTCTCTTTCTGCAAAAGGATTACAGGCATTGCCATGACCCGCATCCCTTTATGGAGCTTTTTGACATAATGGCAGAGGGGTTGCGGCCCCAGGAAAAACCCTCTTCGGTTCTGATGAAGGATGGCGGTTATGCCTGCATAAGGCATGAAAGGGGATTCGCCATGCTCAGGCTTCCCGTGTACAGGTTCAGGCCCGGCCATGCTGACGCGCTTCACCTGGACATATGGCATGATGGAACAAACTGGGCCAGGGACGCGGGCACCTACAGTTATAACTGTGATGAAAAACTGTTGGACTACTTTCCAGGGACTGCCGCCCACAGCACGGTTGAGTTTGACAGGAGGGATCAGATGCCCCGTCTGGGACGCTTTCTTTACGGAGCCTGGCTTGAACCGGACAGTATTGAATATGAAGAAAATGTAATGGGCAGCGGTTATACTGATTATCTCGGGGCCTGTCACCACAGGCGTGTTGTATGGGAGAATGGCCGGTGGACCATCACGGATGAGGTCTCCGGTTTTGCGGAAACGGCCGTCCTGCGCTGGCATCTCCCTGACGTGGGGTGGCATTTAAACGGAAAAACAGCACGATGCGCGGACGCGGACATTGAAGTTCAGTCAACAGGCGTTATGGATATGCGACTTGTCCATCTGCCTGAATCACCCTGTTACATGAAGATGCGCCACATGCCCGTGCTGGAAATTCACTGTCGCCACAGTTGTGAGATTAACACCATATTTACATTCAGGGACTGACTTTCAATGAAGATACTCTATTTTCATCAATATTTTTCAACTCCGGCAGGGTCAACAGGCATGAGATCCTATGCCATGTCACAGGCGTTGACACGCGCCGGTCATGAAGTCACCATGGTCTGCGGCAGTTATCACGGCGGGGTCAGCGGACTTGCAGGCCCCTTTGAAAAGGGTGTGAGAAAGGGGTGGGTTGATGGCATCAGGGTTATTGAATTTGAGCTCTCATATTCCAACTATCAGGGGCTTCTTAAACGGTCGCTGGTCTTTATGAAATTCGCCCTGCGCAGCATCGGGGTCGCCCTTGCAGAGCCATATGACCTGCTGTTTGCCACCAGTACGCCATTAACTGCAGGGATACCCGGCATCTTTGCCAGATGGCTGAGAAAAAAAAAGTTTGTTTTCGAGGTCCGTGACCTGTGGCCGGAACTTCCCAGGGCAATGGGCGTGGTGACCAATCCGGCGGTGCTTGGCCTCATGTCAATCCTTGAATGGTGTTCCTACCGGTCAGCCGCTTCCTGCATAGGTCTTTCTCCAGGCATAGCAGAGGGGATAAGGCGCAGGGCCGGAAAAAACAGGCCTGTTGCCATGATACCGAACGGATGCGACTTTGAACTCTTTGACAGGGAGGATATAGGGCCTGTCCGGCCTGACGGCGTCGGCAAAGACGATTTCATGGCAATATTCACCGGCGCTCATGGAATTGCCAACGGCCTTGACGCTGTGCTCGATGCGGCGTATGTTTTGAAAAAACAGGGCAGGAATGACATAAAACTGGTATTCATAGGAGATGGCAAGCTGAAACCTGCCCTTGTAAGGAGGGCCGCGGACCAGGAACTCGACAACTGCATCTTTCTCGATCCTGTTCCCAAACTGGAACTGTTGGGCTACATGAAGGGCGCTGACATGGGGCTCATGATCCTGGCAAATGTGCCCGCCTTCTACTTCGGGACATCTCCAAACAAGTTTTTTGACTATCTTGCGATGGGGCTGCCGGTTCTCAACAATTATCCGGGCTGGCTTGCGAACATGATACAGGAACATGAATGCGGCTATGCGGTCGAACCAGATAACCCTGAGGCATTTGCCATGGCCCTGGCAGATGCGGCAGCCAATGGGAAGCGGCTTGAGAAAATGGGGGAAAATGCCTGGAAACTTGGCAAAACCCGTTTTGACAGAAAGGCGCTGGCCAGGGAATTTGTAACCTGGCTGGAAAAAACCGGCGGCAATCATTAAAGACATTCAGGAGCTGGATTGAAAATGGCCATGATTTATCAGGGAAATGTCAGGGCAGGCTGATGTATCGTATTGTCGGAAAACGGCTGTTTGACCTGACGCTTGCGGTTCCTGGGATTGTGATCCTGTCACCAGTGCTCATTGCCATCGCCTTGCTTGTGCGTTTCAGACTGGGCTCTCCTGTCATTTTCAGGCAGAAACGTCCGGGCCTGCACGGCAGACCCTTTATCATCTATAAATTTCGCACCATGACAGACGCACGGGACGCAAAGGGCAACTTGCTGCCTGATGGGAAACGGCTTACCGGCCTTGGCAAGTTCCTCAGGGCAACAAGCCTTGACGAGCTTCCGGAACTCTGGAACGTGCTGAAAGGCGAAATGAGCCTTGTGGGACCACGACCCCTCCTGATGGAATATCTTGAGCGTTACACGCCGTTTCAGGCCAGACGGCATGAGGTGAAGCCAGGCGTTACTGGCTGGGCACAGGTGAACGGCAGGAACGCTGTTGACTGGGATGAAAGGTTCAGGCTGGATGTCTGGTACGTTGACCATCTCTCTTTCAGCCTGGATGTCAGAATAATATTCTTGACCTTGACTCAGGTTGTCAAACGTCAGGGGATCAGTCAGCCTGGTCATGCCACCATGGAAAAATTCAAGGGCTCAATGGAATAAAAATGTCAGGAGCAAACCCTGTAAAATGAGTGAAAAAACGCGATTCAAAAAGTGGAGATATCCGGAAATCATAGACGGTGTTCCCACTGAATATCACTGGATAGTCCAGAATCTGGACGGATTCAGAATGGGCAGTCATACCGATATAGGTGCCTTTACCTACATAAACGCCAGACATGGGGTGATCATAGAAGACGAGGTGCAGATAGGTTCCCACTGTTCCATTTACTCCATCTCCACCATTGATGACAAAAAGGGGAAGGTGGTGCTTGAACGTAATTGCCGCATCGGAACCCACAGCGTTATAATGCCGGGGGTGACCGTTGGCAAAGACGCTGTTGTAGGGGCATTCAGCTTTGTAAACAGGGATGTCCCGGAAGGTGCGGTGGTCGTTGGCGTGCCCGCCAGACAAATCAGGTGACTGTTGTGAAACGCATATATCTTTCCCCGCCTCATATGTCCGGTCAGGAACAGGTTTTTTTACAGGAGGCCTTTGAAAGCAACTACATAGCCCCACTTGGTCCCCAGGTGGATGCCTTTGAACAGGAATTTGCCGAAAAAACAGGGGCTGAATACGCGGTTGCCCTCTCCTCAGGCACGGCTGCCATACATCTCGCCCTGATACATCTCGGCATTGGTCCCGGGGATGAGGTGCTGGTCTCCACATTCACCTTTGCTGCAAGCGCCAACCCGGTGCTTTATCAGGGGGCAAGGCCGGTATTCATCGACAGTGAAGCCGAATCATGGAACATGGACCCTGCTCTGCTTGCCGAAACCCTTGAACGCAAGGCCAAAAAAGGCAAACTCCCCAGGGCTGTAATCCTTGTGCATCTGTATGGCCAGTGCGCTGACATGGATTCCATTGTCAGACTCTGCGAAAAATATGAAGTGGCTCTTGTGGAGGATGCCGCAGAGGCCCTTGGGGCGTCATACAGGGGCGATTCCCCCGGCACCTTTGGCAGGGCGGGCATCTTTTCCTTTAATGGCAACAAGATTATCACTACATCAGGCGGTGGCATGCTTGTGTCCGATGACAGGGAATTGATAGAACATGCCCGTAAGCTCTCCACCCAGGCAAGGGATCCCGCGCCGCACTATCAGCATTCAGAGACCGGGTACAACTACCGCATGAGCAACCTGCTCGCGGCAATTGGACGGGGACAGCTCCAGGCGCTGGATGAACGGGTAAGGCAAAAACGGAAAATATTTGAATATTACCATACAGCCCTCGGGGATCTGCCTGGAATAACATTCATGCCGGAAGCGCCGTGGGGCAGGCATAACAGGTGGCTCACCACCATGACAGTGGATCCTGAAAAATTCGGCGCTGACAGGGAGGATATCCGTCTGGCGCTTGAGGCAGAGAACATAGAATCCCGGCCATTATGGAAACCGATGCATATGCAGCCTCTTTTCAAAGGTTGTGAAGTTGCCGGAGGCATGGTATCAGAAGAACTGTTTGAAAATGGCCTGTGCCTGCCATCAGGAACCGCCATGACTCACATGGATATGGAAAAGATCGTGGAGATTGTCAGGCAACAGGCTGGCTCTGCCCGTTTGCAACATGCCGGAACTCCAAAATGAAATTGCGCATTCGTAACATTAAAAAGATATTTATGGCCCCTTCATTACGGGTCTCCCTGCAGATTGTTTCTGTGGATATCCTGTTGATGATAGCGGCCTGGACAGGGGCTTTCTGGTTGCGTTTCAACTTTGACGTGCCTGACAACTACCGTGAGGCAGCCATCAGTTTCCTGCCCTTTGTGGTAACCGTGCAGCTTGCTGCCACACTCTTTTTCAAACTGCACCGCATCATTGCCAGATTTGCCTCCACCAAGGACCTCGCAAGGATCATTGTCGCCTCTGCGGTAGCAGTAACTGCCACGGCCACGGCGATATTCCTGGTAAACAGGCTGCAACAGGTTCCAAGGTCGGTTTTTATCCTCGATTTTATCCTGCTGGTCTTTTTTCTTGGCGGCATACGCCTTATGTGGCGCATGTTCAAGGAACGGCCTTTCCATGCCCGGACAGGCAAGGGCGTGGCGATTATAGGAGCGGGCCAGGGGGGAGAACAGCTTGTCCGTGACATGCTCTCGCGGGATAACAGCGGTTACTGGCCGGTGGGTTTTCTGGATGATGACAGGAAAAAGATGAACAGGAGTATCCAGGGAGTGCCTGTGCTGGGAAGGCCCAGGGACCTTTGCCGACTTAAAAACAGTTATCCGATCGAGATGGTATTCCTGGCCATACCTTCGGCTGACAAACGCGCTATCGCAAGATTTATGGATATATGCCGTGAGGCTGGACTGCCATGCCGCACCCTGCCTTCCATTCACAGTATCTTGTCAGGCAATGTGCAGGTCGCGTCCTTGAGAAAGATAACTGTTGAAGACCTTCTGGGCAGGGACCCTGTCAAACTTGACTGGGAGATTATCAGGTCTGACATTACAGGTAAATGCGTCCTTGTAAGCGGAGCTGGCGGCAGCATAGGCAGTGAACTTTGCAGGCAGATTGCGAGGCTCTCCCCTTCAAAATTGATACTCTTTGAGGCAAGCGAGCTGGCGCTTTATCAGATAGACATGGAACTCACCAACCTCTTTCCCGATATAAAACGGATACCTGTGCTTGGTGACGTGAAAGACATCCAGAGTCTTGAAAAAATTTTCTCAACAGAGCTGCCGGACATTGTGTTTCATGCCGCGGCATACAAACATGTGCCCATGGTGGAGATGAATCCCGAGGCAGGAATAAAGACAAACATCCTGGGCACAAAAAATATTGCTGACACTGCCTCAAGATTCAAAACCGGCAAATTTGTCACCATCTCCACTGACAAGGCCATAAACCCGGCCAATATCATGGGAATGACCAAGCGTGTTGCCGAGATATATTGCCAGAATCTCGACAAGATATCCGATACGGCATTCATAACGACACGTTTTGGCAATGTACTGGGCTCATCCGGTTCGGTTGTGCCCCTTTTCAGAAAACAGGTGGCTGCAGGTGGACCAGTAACTGTTACCCACAAGGATATAGAGCGTTTTTTCATGACCATACCAGAGGCGTGCCAGCTTGTGCTCCAGGCATCGGCAATAGGAACTGGCGGAGAGATCTTTGTCCTTGATATGGGAGAGCCTGTAAAGATTCGGGAACTGGCGGAACAGATTATCACCCTGTCAGGCTTCAGGCCCTATGAAGACATAAAAATCGAGTTTACCGGGTTGAGGCCAGGTGAAAAAATGTATGAAGAGCTCTTCTATTCAGATGAAGATATGCTGAAAACCAGACACAGCAAGATCCTCCTTGCCAGAAGCAGGGAGATGGCGGAAGACCTCATCTTTGAGAAAATGGATGAGCTGAAAAAGGCCTGCAAGGCAGGGGACATGGCTGCCATGACATCCATACTTAGACAACTTGTTCCTGAATATACAGGATAATATTTGCTGAAACCAATGCAATGCGGTAATATTTCTTCATAATTATGTGCAGTCTGATTTCAATAAAGCTACGGAGAAAATAGAAAATCATGAATAATACAAGTAACCCGTCAAAATCAGGACAATATATGGGGTATGAAGATGAAATATCCCTTGTGGAGATTTTCGCTGTATTCTGGAAACAGAAAAAGATAATA
>CAYXYO010000161.1:0-12028 GCA_964469365.1 uncultured Desulfobacterales bacterium
GGTTGCCTCCATCATATCCGAAGCGGAGCTGGAGGAATATGGTATCCGAACCCTTGGAGAGGCCCTTTCCATGGTTCCGGGATTTTATATCGCCCCTGCCGAATGGGGTGAAAAACTCTACATGCGGGGCGTGCCCAACAGCGTGCTTTTCCTTTACGACACCGTGCCACTTACCTCTGACGGCACAAAATCCATAAGCCCCCTTGGCGAGGAGCTTTCCCTCGCGCCGGTCAAACGCATAGAGATAATCCGCGGGCCGGGCGCTGTCCTGTGGGGGGCAGACGCCTTTGCGGGCATTGTCAACATAGTTCCACTCAGGGGCAGGGACGTGGACGGGATTGAAATGGGCTTCAGGGGCGGCATGCCTGACCTTGAATCCATGGCGTCCCTGACATGGGGAAAGAACGCCGGCAACTGGGAAGGGCTTGTCTCTCTTTCAGTCAATCAGGTGGCCCAGCACGACAGTGAGTTCAATGTTATTCAGCTCAAGGGAGACGGCCCGATACCGGTTCCGCCTTCAGAGCGTTTTGGCAACGGCGAGGTGAAAAATTCCACATATTTTGAGGCCCTGTTCAATTTTTCATGGAGAGATATAGTCAAGGTCTCAGGCAGGTGGTCTGAATCCAACGACAATTATGTAATGAATGACGTGGATGACAGATATATCTGGCCTGAAAAAAAGGAAGCCCCCTTCCGTTTTCTGAAAATTGAGGGCAGACACTCCTTTGGCAAAAACAACTTCACCCTCAAGGCGTGGTATAATGAGCTGTACATTGAAAACCGGCAGGTAGACATGACCTGGAGCCAGAAAAACAGGGTATATCAGGGAGAACTCCTTTATGACCGTGAAATATTCCATAACCAGGGACTTTTTACCCTCGGGACCTCATGGAGATACAACCGTATCAATGGAGCTCCATTACAGAAACTTTACATGCCTGACTACATTGATCCGGGCAATATCAGGTTCATACCTGTAGTTTCCCAGAAGGATTACAGCACAAACCTTTCCTCATTTTTTTCACAATACAAACATCACTGGGCTGATTTCGAGGCATGGGCCGGAATCCGTCTTGACAATCACAGCCAGTATGACCTTACCTTCAGCAATAACATAGGCGTAAAGTGGAAACCTGCTGAAAACTGGTATGTAAAGGCGCTCTATGGCACGGCGTTCAGGACCCCATACAACAACCAGCTTGTAAGCGGACAGACCCTTGACCCCGAAGAGGTGAACAACGCCAGCGTTAACCTGGCGTGGAAGGGCGGCGCAGGCCTTTCACTTGATGTTACCGCCTTCTGGAACAGGATATACCACCATATACAGGAAGAACCATACGCCTATTCCCGTCCGGGCAGGCAGGATATATACGGTTTGGAGTTGAAGGGAGCATGGCGTATCGCTCCGTGGCTTAACATATGGGCAAACGCCACGCTGTTTTCAAACTATGGCGACGATGAGGAATACAAGACCATTGCCTACTACATCATAAAACCTGACGGCACCTGGATACCTGTTTACAGAAAATGGAGCATGCCCTTTGACACAGGCGCATCCGGGCTGTTCAACGCCGGAATGGAGTGGACGCCTGCTGATGATATAAATTTCACGCTCCGCACCATGTATGTCAAATCCGTGGAGGCATGGTATGACAAGGGCAATGTTAAATTCTCGTCTCCGGCAAGGTGGGAATTCAACCTGACAGGCACGGTCAAGAATGTGGTTTTCAACGGCCTGGATTTTCAGGCATCCATCAAAAACATCTTCGACCGTCAATACACTGTGCCGGGCGCCTATGGCACCATCTCAACCACGCCTCTACAGGCATATATGGGATTTACCATGCATTTCAGGTAGCGGCGGGGATACTGACGGACACCTTCAACGCCGGAAGACGGCCAGTCCCGAAATCCTGCCGGAAACCGTTCGGTTATTAAGTGTCTGCCTCATACTGTTGTCCTGACATGCCTGTAACAATTTCAGGAGGCGGGCGGGATATTTACCGGCATGGAAACATGTTACCGCTTGTAATTTGTCTGTCATTTGTATAGATTTGATTTGTCCATGCCCGCAACAGGCTGTTGGGGCGTGAAGGGTATGTGCTGAAAAAATGTTAATAAAGATACAGGAGCAATAAAGATGAAAAATTGTATGAAATGGTGCATGGTGGCAATGATTGCCTTGTTACTGCCGTCTGTTTCAGGGTGTGAGAAAAAACAGCCTGAAGAAAAACGTGAAGTTATACGACCCGTCAAGACAATGGTTGTCCACGGAAAGGATTCAGGCTCCAGGTTTACATTACCCGGCACAGTGAGGGCCGCTACCAGAGCCGTGCTTTCCTTCAAGGTGTCAGGCCCTCTTGTTGCCCTGCCTGTGGAAGAGGGGCAGCACGTGAAAAAGGGGGATCTGATCGCACAGATAGAAAAACGTGATTTCAAAACCGCCCTTGAACAGGCTGTTGCGAGAAACAGGGAGGCTGAACAGCAGTTCCGGCGTTACAAGGAACTCTATGCGAAGCGGCAGGTCTCAAAGGCCGATTTTGACAGGTATCGTGCCGCGCGGGATGTGTCACGGGCAGAGCTGGAAGACGCCAGGAATGCCCTGAAAGACACATCCCTGAGGGCCCCCTTTGATGGCGTGATCGCTAAACGGTATGTGGAAAACCATCAGAAGGTGCAGGCCAAGGAGCCCATTGTAAACCTGCAGGATATTTCAGAGATAGAGGTGCTTGTAAATGTCCCTGAACTGATGATGGCAGGTTTCAAGTCAAACAACCACTGCAAGATAACCGCCGGATTCGACTCCATACCCGGACATCTTTATCCACTTTCAGTAAAGGAGTATTCCACTGACGCGGATCCGGCAACCCGCACCTATCAAATTGTTTTCACCATGAAACAGCCTGAAGAAGCGAACATTCTGCCAGGCATGACAGCTACTGTAAATGTGAATTTCATATCGGATTCACAGGATTCCGGCAAGGCGGATATCATCCTGCCGGATGTGGCGGTGCTGGATGCCCCTGGAAATCATCCCTATGTATGGATACTGGACAGCTCCACAGGCATGGTGCATAAACGTGAGGTGCAGGTGGGCAGCCTTGCCGGTTCAGGCTTTATAAAAATTGTAAAGGGTCTTCAGCCTGGAGACAGGGTTGTAATAAGCGGCGTGACAAAGCTCAGGGAAGGCATGAAGGTCCGTCAGTGGGAAAATCAGGAAAAAGGCAGGTAAGTTATGAATATAGCTGAATTTGCCATAAAAAAAAGCGTAATAACATGGACGCTCAGTTTTGTGGTGCTTGTCCTGGGATATTTTGCCTATATGGGCCTTCCAAGGCTTGAGGACCCTGAATTTGCCATAAAGGACGCCGTAATAATCACACCCTATCCTGGCGCGGCTCCGGAGGAAGTGCAGGAAGAGGTGAGCGAGGTTGTTGAAAAGGCTGTCCAGGAGATGGGACAGCTCAAAAGGGTGGAGTCCTACTCTTCACGGGGTCTTTCCATTGTAAAAATAAAGATCAAGGATGCCTACAGAAAAGAGGAACTGCCCAATGTGTGGGATGAACTGCGCAGGAAGATGCTGAACTGCGAAGCCTCCCTGCCTCCGGGTGCCGGACCAATAACTGTAAACGATGATTTCGGTGATGTGTACGGAGTGTACTTCGGACTTACCGGCGAGGAGTATACCTACGCGGAACTAAAGGATGTGGCGGAATTCCTGAAACGTGAACTGCTTGTGGTGCAGGACGTAAAGAAAATCACCTTTTTCGGTGTAAGGAAAGAGGCCATATATGTGGAGATGTCCAGGGACAAGATGGCCTCCCTTGGCATAACCAGGGATGAGATATTCAAGGCCCTTAATGCCAAGAACCTGCCGGTTGATTCAGGCCGGATAAAATTCGGACAGGAATACCTGGCAATAAATCCCACAGGTGAATTCAAGTCTGAAAAAGATTTTGAGAACCTGTTCATAGCGTCAAAAAAGGGCAAGCTGATCTATCTGAAGGACGTGGCAACGGTGATGCGGGGTTATGTGGAACCGCCTGGCAAGATACTGCGCGTAAACGGCAAAAAGGCCATAGGCATTGCCATATCCACTGTCCTTGGCGGCAACGCGGTTACCATGGGAGACGCCGTGCTGAAACGTCTGGATGAGCTTCAGGGGGACATACCCCTGGGCATGGAGCTGGAAGAGATATCCATGCAGTCCAAGTCCGTAACCGAGGCGGTGAACGGATTTGTGGTAAACCTGCTTGAGTCTGTTGCCATTGTTATAGTGGTGCTTGCGGTCTTCATGGGTTTGAGGGCAAGCATGATTATCGGATTCATACTGCTTCTTACCATTTCAGCCACCTTTGTAGTGATGGGTTACTATCAAATAACCCTTGAGCGCATATCACTTGGGGCGCTGATTATTGCCCTGGGAATGCTTGTTGACAACGCCATTGTGGTGGTGGACGGCATGAAGGTGAAGATGCAGCAGGGCATGGATGGTCTTCAGGCCGCCAGGGAGGTGGTGGGACAGAACTCCATGCCGCTTCTCGGCGCTACTGCCGTTGCCGTCATGGCATTCGCCTCCATTGGAGGCATGAGTAACTCAACCGGTGAATATTGTCAGTCGCTTTACTATGTAATCCTTATATCCCTTTCCCTCTCATGGCTTACGGCAGTCACCACAACCCCGTTAATTACAAAACATTTTGTACTTGGCAGGAAGGACCTGGATTCCCCTGGCGACAAGGATGTATATGGCGGAAAATTCTACAGTATATACAGAAAATTCCTCTCAATGGCCATTCGTTGGAGGTGGGTTACGATATCTGTTGTAGTCCTGATGTTCGCCGCTTCCATTTACGGTTTCGGTTATGTAAAGAACATGTTCTTTCCTGCCTCGACCAGGCCACAGTTCCAGGTGGAGTGCCAGTTCAGGGAGGGCATTGACATCAGGACAACCCAAAAGCATGTGGAGCGCATTGAGAATTATCTTCGCAAGATCGACGGCGTTACCATGATTTCCTCAGCCATAGGCGGGGGACATCCGCGTTTCATACTGACCTATGATACCCCGGTGGAAGCAGCCGCCCAGTACACCAATATCCTGGTATCGGTAAATGATTACCGTATCATCGACAAGATATCTCCCAGGGTGCAGAATGATCTTGAGGAGATGTTTC
Source organism: uncultured Desulfobacterales bacterium (assembly GCA_964469365.1). GTDB lineage: Bacteria > Desulfobacterota > Dissulfuribacteria > Dissulfuribacterales > QOAL01 > CAYXYO01. Next base: position 5,175 of record CAYXYO010000161.1, read on the forward strand.
CTGACGCTACAGTGAATGTTAAAAAGTTCAACCTTGGGCCTGCCCTTGGAGGCAAGATACAGTTGCGCATCAACGGACCTGACCCGGAGGTGCTGAGAAGCATGGCGGAAACAGCCACAGCCATATTCAGGGAAGAAAACGCCAAGGCGGTCAGAAACGAATGGGGCAACAAGGTTAAACTGCCTGTGCCTGTCATTGCCGAGGACAGGGCAATGTCCCTTGGCATAACCCGTCCCATGGTGGCAGAGGCCATCGAGTCAACATTCTCAGGCAAAACCACAGGTGTTTTCAGAGAAGGCATTGACCTTATACCCATAATTGCCAGGGCCCCGGCTGATGAACGTTCAAGGGTGGAAGACCTGCTGGAGATACAGATTTACAGCCCGGCTGCCCATCAGAACATACCCATAATGCAGGTATTGAACGGCATAGAGACCGGATGGGAAAACGCCCGTGTATCCAGATGGCACAGGCGTCAGATGATAAAACTCCACGCAGACCCCAGGGATGAGCTTCCGGCAGACCTCATGGCCCGGGTAAAACCCCGCATTGAGCAGGCCCTGGGCGTTGACCTTGCCGCATACCGCGGCGTCGGCCTGCAGGAAGATGAACAATGGACGGCAAAAACCATTCCCATCAAATATGACGACATCCTGCCCCTGAAGGGAAAGCCCGGCTATTTTATCTCATGGGGTGGCGAAATGGAGGATTCCGCTGATTCGCAGAAACAGCTCGCAGCCAACATTCCCATCTATTTCGGCATGATGATACTGATTGTCATATTCATGTTCAATGCCTTCAGGCAACCCCTGATTATCTGGCTTACAGTGCCGCTTTCCCTCATAGGCGTGACAGCCGGACTCCTTCTGCTGAATCAGCCCTTTGGTTTCATGGCCCTGCTGGGTCTCATGAGCCTTTCCGGAATGCTGATAAAAAATGCCATTGTACTGATTGACCAGATAGACATAAACCTGGAATCCGGCATGCCTGGACTTCAGGCTGTAATAGATTCAGGCGTTTCAAGGCTCCAGCCGGTGATGATGGCTGCGCTGACCACCATGATGGGCATGATTCCGCTGTTCCAGGACGCCTTTTTCGTGGCCATGGCCGTTACCATAGTCTTTGGTCTCGGTTTTGCCACTGTATTGACCCTGGTGTTCGTGCCTGTACTCTATGCAACTTTTTTCAAAATAAAATGAATATGTTAAATGCGTCTCTGTTGCCAGTAAATGGCATGGCCCCGCCATGCGTATAAAAGTAAAAACCCTGGGAGTTATTTATGAATAGGCGAAGTTATCCTGTTTTAATTGTATTGTTTTTTCTGGTCTGTTTTTTTCACGCAAACAGTTTCGCAGGGGACGACACACCTCAGGCCGCTGCGCCTGCCAAGAAAAGTTGTGTCATAGGTATTGTGTCCGATGGCTCAACGCCAGGCGACATGGAACTGGTGGAGGTCTTCAGGCGCAATATCAGCTCGTTCTTAAAGGACGATTTTCATGTTTCCTTCCCTGCCGCATATATCCTTTCCGGTCAAGACACCCTTGAAGGGACGAGGGAGGCCCTGGCCAGGCTTATGACCGGCAGGAAACCCGACCTTGTCCTTGCGGTAGGCATGCTGTCTTCCCTGGCAGCCCTTGAGAGGAAACGCCTTGAAAAACCGGTGCTTGCCCCCTATGTCCCTGCCTTTGCCATGAAAAAAGCAGGAAAAAACAAAGGGAATCTCACATTTATTGATTACCTTTTTTACCTTGATGACGATATCGCGGAATTCAGGAAAATCCTGCCCTTCAGGAAACTGGTCATGGTGTTTGACCAACGTGATATAAGGGGGGTCCATGATATCAACAGGCTTGTTGCCATATTTGAGGCAAAACATGACCTTGAGCTTGTCATTGTGCCGGCAGGCGGTTCCGCGCAGGCGGTTCTCAACTCCATACCGGATGGAACGGACGCGGTTATCACAGGTCCTCTATGGCATTTCAGCAAGGAAGAAATGGAAGCCTTCGCACAAGGGCTCATAAGAAAAAGACTGCCCGGCTTTTCTGTATGGGAGCGCTCCCAGGTTGAAGCGGGCATGCTTGCCGGTCTTGACACCAGGGATAAACAGGAAATTCTGGCGAGACGCGCTGCGGTCGCAGCGCTTGACATACTGTCAGGTGAACGGCCCGGCAGCATCAAGGCCAGGTTTGCGAGGACACGGCGCATGACAATCAACATGGCAACCGCAAGGGCTATCCGGAAATATCCCAGTGTCCTTATGATGACCAGTTCAGATATAATCAACGGGGAAGACAACACGGTTACCGCCAGGCTGGATATAAGGACCGCTGTTGAAGAGGCTGTCAAGGCGAACCTCAGTCTCAAGTCCGCTGAGAAAACTGTCAAGGTGGGCGAGTTTGCCATAAAAGAGGCGCGGTCAGAGCTGTTACCGCAGATAGGGATTTCAACCGGACTGCGCGCCATTGACCAGGACAGGGCCAGGGTCAGCGGAGGCATGACCCCGGAAAGGGCCTGGACCGGCAACGCAGGAGGCTCTATCCTCCTCTATTCAGACGAGAAGTGGGCGGGCTACACATCTGAAAAATATTTGCAGGAAGCAAGGAAAGAGTACAGGGAACGGGTGCGTCTTGACGTGATGTACGACACATCCGTGGCATACCTGAAACTCTTGAGGGCAAGGGCATTTGAGCGTATCTACAAGGACAATCTCAAACTTACCGAGGCCAACCTTGAAAGGGCCCAGACAAGGGTTGCAACAGGGGCTGCCGGGCCTGACGAGGTGTACAGGTGGCAGACCAAGTATGCCTCTGACCGGAAGGATGTGCTTTACCGCGAGACCAATACCATGGACGCCATGGAAGCGGTCAACAGGCTGCTACACCGTCCTCTGCAGGAAAAATTCATCCCTGAAGAGACAAGGTTGTCCAATCCGCTTTTCATAATGGGGGACAGGTTCTTCCTCAGGTTGATGGAAAACCCTTACCACTTGAAAAAATTCAAACAATTCGCGATAAAAGAGGCATTGAAACTTCGTCCCGAACTGGGCGAATATGATGCCGCCATCAAGGCAAGGGAGAGAAAACGCACTGCCGCTCAAAGGAACTACTGGTTGCCTGAATTCAGCGTGGACTGGAATGTGGATCACTATTTTGCCGAGGATGGCAGTGGCAGGCGTGACGGCTCCCCCCTTGACGACACTGACTGGTCAGTGGGACTCTTTGCCCGTTTCGCGCTATTTGAAGGCGGCAGGACAGTGGCGAGAAGCGGCCGTCTTGGCGAAGAGGTTGCCCGTCTTCACATAAGACGGGATGCAAAGGCCGAAGCAATTATCCAGGACGTGCTTGCCGCCATAAACAGAACCCGCGCGTCATATCCGTCAATTACCCTTTCACAGGAAGCTGTCACGGCAGCCAAAAACAACATTGACCTGGTTACCAACTCGTACATAAATGGCATCAAGTCAATCATTGACCTTCTGGACGCACAGAACCAGTTTCTTAACGCCGAGCTTGCCGCAACAGATGCTGTCTACAACTTTCTTATTGATTTCATGGGGGTAGAGCGGGCAACAGGCAGGTTTGCCATATTTATGCCTGATGATGAGCGCAACAGACTGCTGGAAGAGATGAAGGGTGAAATCATGGGCAAATAGGCTTTTATCCCAGCCTATACCGCCATAACAATAACTGGTTATTCACTGCAGACAAACAGGAGGACGTTATGAAAAAGCACGAAAAAACAGGTTTGAAACTGTTATTGGCACTGTTCATGACATTCATGGCTGTCTCAATGGCAAAGGCTTCCAGCACTGCATGGGATGCCTCGCGGCAGATCATGCTTGTACGCGGTATCGGCATAATGAACAGCAGCGACCCCTCAACCTATTACCTTGTCCTGGGAAAACCAGATACTTCACAGGGCACATTGATTATGGAGGTACTGGAGGTCGGCAAGGACAACATATCAGATGAGGCGGTCTTCTATCCTGAGGAGGCCAGCCTTAACTTCATGGTCGATCTGCCAGACGGCAACACCTATGACATCTGGATGAAGATTATACAGGGAAAAAGCGGACGTTTTTTTGCCGTGCTGACATCCTTTGACTACTACCCGACCACAGGAACCATGCCTTCAGGTTCAGGCAATGCTTCGGGCAACACAACCGGTCAGACCGGGGGATATACAACATCAGACCTTCAGGGATGTTATTCTCCTGATAATTCCGGTTGGCTTTCCTATTACTGTTTTGACGGGGCGGGAAACTGGTACCTTGAGGACTGGAACGCCATATCAGGATGCACAGGGGCGTTGAAGCAGGGGCGGTATCAGGTGCAGGGCAATACCCTGCAGATGTGCGATGACAGCGGATGCGAAACCCATACAGTCCAGGCAAACGGCAATGGAATTATTGTGGACGGCGATCCATATTCCGCATCAGATGGCTGCAACTGAGGACTGATCGCCAAGGGAGAAGCAGGCCTCCTGTTATCATCCTCCAGCTATGCATTTGTTACGGGGGATACATCAGTAATCGTCAAAGGAATACCAGTAAACACCTGCCGGGTCCGCGTACCCGGCGATGGCTTCCTGCGTCCCCCCCCTGTAAAGCACCCCGGATATTTTCAGCATACATGTAAACCCCATATGATTCGCTGGCATTACCATAAACACCTATTGAATCCTCAGCCACACCGCAGAAACAGCATATCTATCCGCTTTTCCCAATAAAATTTGCTATCCTGACAATGGTGGAATGGAGTTGGTTGTTGATTCCGCCCCTTATCCTAATATCCATATATTTGACAGGGAAACAACTCCTCCGCTATCTGTTCAGCCAGATGAGCCGGGAACCGTTCCCGGAGTCCGGAGGTATTATTGCCGTCCTGTCTCCAGTACAGTTTGTTTGCATTTCCATGTGACGACCGGGACAATTAATTAACCTGGTTCGATTTTTATATTGACAAAGCCCATACTGAGGTCTAATGAATAAATTAGGGTTAATTGTATTTTTCACGGAACAAACAATATGGTAGGCAAATTCAAAACAGGGAGTGGGTAACATGCCATGAAAGGAAAATTCCAGTTTATTTTTATGTCAGGTGTTCTCATAGCGCTGTTTCATTGCAGTGTCGCCGCAGCCTTTGACCGGTTTGAGATTGTTTCCATCCGTGAACTTGTGCAGCTTCTCAGGGAACGGGAAACAGGCAATATTGATTTTCTGCTGGTCAACAGCCTGGATGAAATCATATTTCGTGACGCCTACATTCCAGGTTCTGTCAATATACCCCTCACCAGAATGGAACAGTTTGTGTCCAGGCTGGGTTCAGACAAAAACAAACTTATCATTACTTACTGACTGGGTTACAGGTGAGTTTTCGCCTACAAGATGGCGGTCGCCATCAAGGCCCACGGGTTCCCCAATATCAAAATATTTAATGGCGGACTCGGGGACTGGAAACGCGCGGGTTTGCCAATAGAATCCATTGAACCTTTACCGGAATATACAGGCCCCACAATATCACCTCCTGATCTTTACCGTCTTATACGCAAGGCTGAAGCCAACGGGTGCAGGAACAAGGACGGTTCCCCCATGCTGACCCTCATAGATTTCCGGGCTTCCTGCCTGATCTCAAAGAAAATAGGAGGGGACCATTACAAAATAAAAACTTCATGTCCGATAATTACCAGGCAACTGGATGATTTTATGGACCGGAAGATTATAGGGGAAATACCCCGTTCCGGCACTGTGGTATGCATAAGCGAAACAGGCAAACGTGACAGCTACCTTCAACGTTATCTTTATAAATACGGTTTACACAGTATAATCTCTCTGGAAAACGGCATGCGTGACTGGCTCAAACAGGCATATCCCGCAGAAAAACTGAAATGCCCTGGTAACAATGCTGAATAGCTTACGTTTTAATATATATTTTTTCTTTTTAATTTTTACGGCAATCGGACTACTCTGGTTTTTTAATTTTATAAGCAATCGGACAATTCTGAAACAGGAAATCAGACAGTCGGAAGTTTTCAGATTGCATAACCGGTTTAGCAAACTGGTGCTTGCTGAAAGGAAAGTGGCCGAAACAGGTAGTGATTACACAACGATACTTGAACGTGAAAAGGCATTTTTCCAGCAATGCACACAATGTCATGCTCAAAAAACCACCTTGCCTGATGAACGTATCGCTATACTTGCCAGACGGAATGAGTTGCTGCGCACCATTGCCGCCATGCGTGATGAAGCCCGGAAGCACCTGAGCGAGCTTTTTGCCAGTGTCCACTATATTCATGAACATCATATTGTTTTTTTACAAAACTATCTTGACTATGTCAGGTTCGGCAGTAGTGACACCTCACAGGACAAACTCTGGAAGATATATGCCGACGAGGCAGTAAAAGAACCTGAAATAGTTAGGAAATCCGTTAATATACAATACCAGATAGCAAACATAATATATGATTTCGGCATATTGTCTGAAGGTGCTGTGTCAGACAAAGTACAGAATGATTTTGTCTCCCACATTAAAGGATTTTACCAGTCGGTCAACAGATTCGAGACACTTTCCATAGATGCCCAGGACGGTCTATTTGTGGAGGAACTGCTGGAACAAGGCAGGTTGCTTGAAAGAAAATTTAATAGGCTGTTCAAGCTGGCCATGAAGAACAACGAACTTGTTCAACTACTTAGCAACAACAGAAAAGAACTGGACAGGTTATTTGTTATCCAGGAGACCATGCTTCGACAGCGGCAACTGACCATGATGCAACAACTCGCGGCAATCAACTGGGGTTCTTTTATGCTGGCTGTGTTTTTAGGAATACTCTTTTTATTGCGTGCCAGAAAATTGTTG
>CAYXYO010000162.1:0-4659 GCA_964469365.1 uncultured Desulfobacterales bacterium
CGATAACCCAGACCGGCCGGAAATGCGAAGCCGTCGGCAATATCCTTTGCTGAAACCCCATTCTGCAGCAGGGTCAGGTCACCGCTGTAATTTTCGCCGTTAATATTTATGCCTTTGGTTTTGAGATACCAGTCTATGCCATATTTTGTGTCATCATTAAGACTTACTTCCGCAATAAGGACATCAATAAGAACCTGCCTTGGAAGCACATCTATCTCTTTAAGCAGATTCTTGATTATCAGCCAGTCCCTGGCAGAGGCCTTGAACACAATGGAGTTGTTTATGGGATCGGGAATTATCTTTATCTCGTCTGAAAGTTCTCCGGTAACCCTGGATCTGGAAGGCTGTTTTGGCACAGGCTTTCTGTTCTTCTCCGTCCGTTTTACAATAACCTTTTTATTGCTGCTTTTCTTGTCTCCCTTTGCCCCACCATAAAGCTGATTGATTATATCCGCGATATCTTCAGCCTTGCCGTTCTGGGCAAAATAGACATACACCTGACTCCCCTTGTCAGCCAGTCCAACATCAAGCTCATGTACCCATTTTTTCACCTTGTCAAGCACGTCCTTCCAGCGTGTCACCACGAGCAGACCATTTATGGACTTGAGGCTTACAATCTCAAGCCCCCCTGCATCTATGCCTGGTCTGGCCATAATACCCTTGCTTTTGAAAATCTTGTCAAGGTCGCGGGACAGCTCATCCACATCTGAATTTTCCAGGGTAATAAGCTCCCAGTAAAGACCATGGAACATATCAACATCTATAAGCTCTATTATCCTGGAAAGTTTTTTTACCGTTTCCTCAGTATCGGAAACCACAATGGCATTCATGCTTGGAATAGCCACTATCACAGCGCCAGGGGTCATAAAATTCCTGAGATTGGCAATGGCTGTCTGGGCAGAGAGATATTTAAGCTGCATCACGCTGATCACATCTCCGGGATTGGCTGAAACCCCCTTGAGACCTGACACGACCACGCTGCCTGCCTTGGGGCTGTTGGCCTTGCGAACCACCTTGTAAAGGTCAAAATCTCCCCTGGTAACGGCAAGACCGTGCATCTGCAATATGGAGTTAAAAAGGTTCAGGAGCTCCGGGCCTGTATAACTGCCGCTTATGTGCAATGATATATTCCCCTTTATGGCCGGGTCGACAACAAAATTGAGCCCCAGTATGGTGCCAAGCACCTGATCAAGCACAGGATAGATATCCATGTTGTCCAGGGTAATATCGATGGGCATCGGCTCATCGTCCAACCCCAGCCTTGCTGTATGTTTTACGGCTGCCTTATCGCTGTTTACCTCTTTTTTACCATGTCCGGCATATTTGCCGCCATTACCATTATTACCATTTTGTTTCAGATGGACCTGCTCCTGTGTTCCCGGCCTTTTACCGCCAAAGATGGTATCAAACCCGGCTGCGTGCATACGGTCCGGTCTTGCCAGCAAACCCAACAATATCAGAAAAACAATGACATATCTCTTGTTAACCATTGAAATATACTCCAGTAACTGTTGCCGCCCTGTGCTTGTCGCTCTTATTTACATCTTCCGCTGTATCAGGGGGGAAAAATATCGCCTCTATTTCAAGATTGGCGCGCATATACGGCTTCTTGCCATTGACCTTGCTTATATTGAGATTACTTATACGAAAAAGTTTTTTCTCATCCTGCAACATCTTGAAAAAAAATGTAAATTTCCTGATATCCCCCTTAAGGGTAAAGGTCGAAACCCCGAGCTGGTATCCCTTCCACTTCCTTCTGTTCACGGTTTTGTAGGTGACAACTTCCAGACCTGCCTTCTTTGCCTTGTCAATCACCATGTTCTGAAGGGTTGTGGCTACTATCTGTGGAGTCTCACCCTTAACCTGCATTTTCCGCAGGGATGCAAGTTCGGCTTTCAATTTTTTCAGATCCGGCCCCACCTTGCCCAACCGTCTAACATCCCTCCTCAACCTGCCTATGCGGGCAGTGGCATTTTCAATGGCAAGGTTGGTATCCTCAAGCCTGGTACTCATATAATCCCACACAAAACTGTACCAGAGTATGACGGCTATACAGAGAACACCATATTTTAAAAGGGGGCTGTCTGTCTGAAAACCTTTGGCAATCATTTTTTCCCCCTGCCTGCTATGGCGATATCAACAGTAAAACGATCCTGCTGTTTTCTGTTCTTGGTTACAGGAGACGTAAGTTTCACGCTGCTGAAAAAAGGGCTGCCGCGCCACGCCTGCATGGTCTCTATTGCCGACCCGCCCTCTGCCGAAAGACGAAGGGAACCGTGACGAAAATTAAAATTCTTTATCCATGTGTCGCGTGGCGTGGTCTCGGCAAGGACCTTCAATATACCAAGCGGCATGGCGTAACCTGTTGCGAACTCCTTTATCTGCTCCACCCGGGTCCTTACCTCCTCCAGTTCATCAAGGGTGGTTTGCAAGGGCGCGACCCGGTCCGCAAGTCTGGCCTCAACCTGCTGAAGTTCAGCAAGTTCATCTGTCGCCTTGTCAAGTTTAAGCACAAGGTCTCCAGTCAAAAAAACAAGTATAAGGGCAAGCAACACTACCAGCACCTGAAAGGCATTGATATCAAGCCTGAAAGGACGCTTCCTTACACCCTCCTGAAACACCAGCGCGGGATAACCGCTTAACCCGAGGGCAGCGGCACACAATCCCCAGGTAATTTCAGACGATTCTGAACGAACTGAATTCTTCATAATGTTATCAAGAGGTTTGGCGTCAACCACGCCCACTGACAAAGAAGCTGCCTCTCCAATATGGAAAGTCGGCGTCCGGGCCGCCTTTCCAAAACCGGCCGGCACCATGTCCATGGCAGGAGCATCCCTGTCAGTAAAATGAGAACCTTCCCATCCTGTGCCGCCGTGGAGTGAAAACACAAGTTTTTCTCCCTGGGACCCCACTGCCACACAGGGAAGTTCATCAGGAGCAAACTTCCTTATCAGGATATCAAGCCCCACAGTGACAGGCGCAACCGTTATCTGATGCCTAGCATAACCGGCGTCCTCAACAGCTTCAATAAAGGCGTCAACAGTACGCCTGAGGGTATAGGCAATGATTACGCAGGGCACATCCCCACGCATGAATACCCACTCATCATGATATATCTCATCCTGTTCAAGATGGCAGTAAAGACCTATTCCAAGCCTTGCGGAATCAAGGGCCTGTTCCTCTGAAAGATTAGGAAAAGAGACCTCCCGCATGAAGACCTGCTCCCTGGGCAATCCAAGACAGACACAGCGCTTCTTTGAATACCCGGTCAACTTGAGCATGTTCCTTGTCTCTTCCAGGGGATCCCCGCCAACTGAATGTTCCGCCGGAAGCTGCTCCCTGAACCAGGTCCTCTTTTTCCTTCTCAGGAGACAGAACTCCGTGCCGCCTGGACCCGGAAAGATACCGAATATTTCATTGAATGAGGTTTTCATGCCGATTCTTCAGGACTCTCCTGCCATTCATGAATTGTGAAATTGCCCCTTTTTCCGCCAGGCGACCAGAAAATACGATATACCAGCCCGTCCACATATACAACTGTACGAAACACAGAGCCCTTGCCCGCAGCAGTTGCCGGACCGGGCTTGCCGGACTCCTCCAGGGCTGCTGCGAGGGGAGGCTGAGCCAGGTTTGCCACCACCTTGCCACTTCTGTTGTATATGGTCACAAGATCCGAAAGTCCGCCGGTCCACTCAGCATCTTCTTCCCCCTTTCCGATCCACTTCACCGGTCCGTAAAACATATCTGAACTTACGCCATTTACAAGAAGCAACTCCTGCTGAAGCAGAAACTCACCGTTTGCCGCCCGGTATGCAGGACGTTTTTTTTCATAGGTTTCATCCTCTGCGCCACATGCCCTTACGAGCTTGTCCCGGTCACGCCAGTCCATTATGGAGTCACTCACCAGGTCAGCCCGCTCACTATCATTCAGAAATATTGTCATCAATGTCTTTATATCGTCCTCGGATGCCTTGTTCAGGTCAAGTTTACCCCTTTCATCTTCAATACGAAATCTAACATCCCTGCCTGCAAATTGCATCCTGTATTCAGTGCCGTCCGCCCTGAAACTGCTTTCCGGCTCCCCATCCGTCATGCTGGCGTCTGCCGCTTCTGACGCATCTGTTGCAGGAGCGGCGATATTACCGGCCACCATGGTGAGCACAGCCCTTACACAATTTTTCCCCTGTATGGAAGCCAGGACATTATGACCGATATTGCGTCTTATACGCGCCTCTACAGCATAATAACCGCTCAACATGGTAAGCATGGCAAGTGTCCAGAGAACCAGCACCATAACAGTGCCCCTGCTGTCACGGCAAATACGGAGACTCACCTGCCTCCCTCCCTTACATCGCCAAAATAACCCGGATAAAAAACCCTTACGCCGCTCCCCTCCTCAGCCTCTTCCCTTTCATCCCGTCTGCCATTATCCACAAAACCGATGGCAAGGGAAACGGCCAGGGGGACTCTTTTTCTCCTGTTCCAACTGCCGGGCCACGATCCGGCCTCCTGTTGGAGGTCGTCACGCCTTGCCGCATATGTAAAACGCAGGTCACTTATGCCGCCTACCACATTAATATCCCAACCCTTGTCCAGAAGGGCCTTCCTGTCTCCGGAATCAGTGCTGTCAGGCACGCCGTCGCGCACATCCTTTTCATC
>CAYXYO010000163.1:0-4168 GCA_964469365.1 uncultured Desulfobacterales bacterium
CTGGCACACGGCTCTGGCCGCTTTCAAGAAAACTATATCCCAAGCAGTTCCTGAAGCTGACAGGCGGCAAGACCCTTCTTCAACAGACCATGACACGTCTTGATTCAATACCCGACGTGAACAGACCTGTTATAGTCTGCAATGAAGAGCACCGGTTTCTTGCTGCCGAGCAGTTGAGGGAAGCAGGCATTGTTCCTGAAGCCATCATCCTGGAGCCCGCCGGAAAGAACACTGCTCCGGCAGTGGCACTGGCTGCCATGTACCTTGCTCAAAAAACAGATGGCGACCCTGCCATGCTTGTCCTGCCGGCAGACCACCTCGTAAAAGATAGCGAAAAATTTACAGAAGCGGTAATTGCAGGAACTGAACTGACCGCAAGGGGAAAACTGGTGACCTTTGGCATTGTCCCCACATCCCCGGAAACGGGTTATGGTTATATACGGAGGGGAGAGGTGTACACTGATCTTGCCGTTAGAGGGACAGAGATCCATGAAATCGCGGAATTCGTTGAAAAACCTGACAGACAGACTGCCATGAGCTATCTGAACGACGGAAGTTATTCATGGAACTCGGGCATGTTCATGTTCACGGCGTCATCCTATCTGTCCGAACTTGCCGGCAACAGAAAATCCATTTACGAACAGTGTGAAAAGGCCATGGCGGAACGCAGTTCCGATCTGGACTTCATCCGCCCTGACCGCGATGCCTTTGCGACCTGCCCTGATGACTCAATTGACTATGCGGTAATGGAACACACGGACAACGGGATTGTCATTCCAGTGGATATGGGATGGAGCGATATCGGCTCATGGGCAGCCCTGCTGGAAGAAGGAAAGCAGGATGATGACGGCAATGTGCTCTCCGGAGACGCCCTTGTCCATGACACAAGGGATTCACTCATATACGCCACAGAACGCCTTGTCACCGCCGTGGGCATGACCGGGACTGTCATAGTGGAAACCGGAGACGCTGTCCTCGTGGCGGACAGAAACAGGGTGCAGGATGTCAGGACAATAGTGAAGGAGCTTGAAACCGCGGGCCGCCACGAAACCGATCTTCACCTCATGGTTTACCGTCCATGGGGTTCATACAAAACCATAATGACAGGCGACAGGTTCCAGGTGAAACTCATCACCGTAAAGCCCGGGGCAACCCTTTCACTGCAGATGCATCACCACAGGGCGGAGCACTGGATAGTGGTACGGGGGACGGCAAAAATCACAAAGGAAAACGAAACCTTCATACTGCACGAGGACCAGTCCACCTACATACCCCTTGGCACAACTCACAGCCTTGAAAATCCCGGCGTAATACCCCTTGAACTTGTTGAGGTGCAGTCCGGCAGCTATCTCGGCGAGGACGATATCATCCGTTTTCAGGACAGTTACGGGAGGGCGGGATGAACATCGAGGCAACCTGCTTCAAGGCATATGACATAAGGGGACGGGTGCCTGATGAGCTGAATCCGGCGCTTGCTGAAAGGATAGGCAATGCCTTTGCGGCGCATTTCAGGCCGAGCACGGTGGTGACAGGCCGTGACGTGAGGCTCTCCGGACCTGAGATTGCCGGTTCTCTGACCAGGGGGCTTGTAAAGGCAGGGGTCAATGTGCTGGATATGGGCGTGTGCGGCACGGAAGAGATCTATTTTGCCGCGGCATCACTTGACGTGGATGGCGGCATAATTGTAACGGCAAGCCACAATCCGGCTGACTACAACGGCATGAAGATGGTGCTCCGCGGAGCCGTTCCGGTAAGCGGCGACAGCGGCCTTGACACAGTAAGGGAGATCGCCCTGTCAAAAGAAGAAAAACTTGCCGATCACCCTGGAAGCAGCAAAAAAGTGGACAACAGGCCTGCCTATATCAACCACCTCCTGCGATTCATTGATATTGACAGGCTGACTCCCCTGAAAATCGTTGTCAACAGCGGCAACGGATGCGCGGGGCCTGTAATAGACATGCTTGAGCAGCATCTGCCCTTCAGGTTCATAAAGCTACAGCATGAACCTGACGGCTCCTTTCCCAACGGGGTTCCCAATCCGCTGCTCCCTGAGAACAGGGCGATTACCGGACAGGCAGTGCGTCAACACGGAGCGGACATGGGCATCGCCTGGGACGGTGATTTTGACCGCTGTTTTTTCTTTGACGAACAGGGGAAGTTCATTGAAGGCTACTATGTTGTAGGCATGCTGGCAGGCGCAATGCTGAAAAAGACGCCAGGCCGGAAGATTGTCCATGATCCGCGCCTTGTCTGGAACACTGTTGACATAGTAAAAAAGGCTGGAGGCATTCCGGTGATGAGCAAAACCGGGCACGCCTTTATAAAAGAACGCATGCGCCTGGAAAACGCCCTTTATGGTGGAGAGATGTCAGCGCATCACTATTTCAGGGACTTTGCGTACTGTGATTCCGGCATGATTCCCTGGCTTATGACTGCCGAAATGTTATGCGGAGCGAACGTCCCCCTTTCAGCCTTTGTTGCGGAGATGCAGGACCGCTTCCCTGTAAGCGGCGAGATAAACAGTGTTGTCCATGACCCTGACAGGGTGATTGAACAGATAGAAAAAATATATGGAGACATGCCGGACGCAGAGACTGATCACACAGACGGACTGAGCGTCTCCTTTCCGGATTTCAGGTTCAACATACGCAAGTCCAACACCGAACCTGTCCTGCGCCTGAATGTCGAGACACGCGGAGACCCGGCGCTCATGGAAGAAAAACGGGATGAACTGCTTTCAATAATAAGGGGATGAAGGGAACAACAACTTTCGGGCAAAATGCCGTAACCTTGCGCGGCATCTCAAAAAAATTCCATGTGCATACATGGAAAACCATCGTTTTCAGGCAAAATCCACAATGTGTCAACGCCCTGCAAGATGTCTCCCTGAGTGTAAAAACAGGGGAGGTGATGGGACTTCTCGGTCCAAACGGAGCTGGCAAAACGACCCTTATCAAAATACTTGCCTCACTGATAACCCCTGACCGGGGGGCAGGCTCCATCCTGGGCGAACGCCTTGAAGGTGATTCGCTATCCCTGAGAAGCAGGATCGGCGTGGTGCTTAACAATGACCGCGGCTTTTACTGGCGTCTTAGCGGAAGGGAAAATCTCGATTTTTTTGCCGCGCTGCACGGCTTTTACGGAAGGGAGAAAAAAAGACGGGTAAACAGGATGCTTCACTTTGTCGATCTCATGGAAAAAGCAGATACCCCCTTTATGAATTACTCGGCAGGACAGAAACAGAGACTCGCCATTGCAAGGGCAATGCTTCCTGAGCCTGAACTGCTCCTCATGGATGAAGTGGCGTCAAGTCTTGATCCGGTAGCAGCCGACAGGCTTACGACCTTCACAAGGGACGACCTTGCCTCCAGACAGAAAAAAACAGTAATCTGGTGCACTCACAACCTTCAGGAGGCGGCAAAGGTGTGTGACAGGGTCACTATCCTGCACAGGGGCAAAACCATAAAGACCGGCACGCCAGATGAGCTGACAAGGGGAGTTGCCCAAACATCGAGGTACCGGCTCGTGCTTGACCGCGTACCGGACATGCTGGCAGACCGGCTGGAAAAGAAACCCTCAACAGGGCGCCGGAACCCGGACACTGTTGTCTGCACTGTCAGGATTCCTCCCGCAACAGTTCCGGACATAATAAAAGAGCTGGCCGTCCAGGGGATTAAGCTCCACGAATGCACCCCCGTAACGCCTTCCATTGAAGACGCGTTCCGGTTACTGGTGGAAAAGGAGGAGGGTAATTGAATATAAGGGCGTTGTTCATCAACTCTTTTCTAAAGCCCCTGGCATTCATAAGGCGTGATTTCCGCATCGCCTCAAGTTACCGGCTGCAGTTTGTCATGCAGGCCGGGGGCATACTTCTTACAACCACCACCTTTGCCTTTGTGGCGAAAATGCTTGCCGGTGAAAACATGGTCGCCCTCCAGCCCTATGGAGGCGACTTTTTCGCATTTGTAATTATCGGCATTGCGCTGACCGACTATCTCACGGTATCAACCAATGTTTTTGCAGCCGAGATACGAAACGCCCAGGTCACAGGCACCCTGGAAGCGCTGCTCCTTACCCCCACATCAATAATAACCATACTGTTATCCACATATATTTACAGGCTCCTTGTAACCAGCCTCCGTACGCTGCTCTACATAATCGCAGGCAT
>CAYXYO010000164.1:0-3002 GCA_964469365.1 uncultured Desulfobacterales bacterium
CCCTCAAACCATCCACAAGGGGCATCTGGACATCCATAAGGATGACATCAAAATCTCCCTTGGCCAGCATACTGATAGCCTCCATGCCGTTTTCAGCAGTCCAGACCTTGTGACCGGACTTTTCAAGAACTATCCTGGCAAGTTGACGGTTGGCAGGATTGTCCTCTGCAAGAAGTATGTCAAGACAGGCCTGTTCAGGGGGTTCAGCGCTCTCTGTCTGGCCAAATTCATCCTCCAGTTCACCTTCATATATGCCGCAGCGTATTGTGAAAAAGAACCTGGAACCTTCTCCGACCTCGCTTTCCACGCCTATTTCACCGCCCATAAGCTCGACAAGCTTCCTGCATATGGCAAGCCCGAGCCCTGTGCCTCCGAAGCGCCTGGCAACAGAGGCATCGGTCTGCTGAAATGACTGGAAAAGCTTGTGCATATCCTCTTCCGCAATACCCACGCCGCTATCCTCAACCTCAAATTTCAATACGGCAATATTGTCTTTCTCAATGCCCTGCATACAGGCAGACAGAACTACTCCTCCCTTGGAAGTAAATTTGATGGCGTTATTTACCAGGTTTACAAGAATCTGGATTATTCTCATGCGATCGCCTGTAAAGGCCTCAGGCATATCCGGCGCCCTGGTTACAGTAAAAAGGAGCATCTTCTCCCTGGCAAATCCTGACATGGTGGTTTCCACATGCTCGAGGAGGGAATCAAGGTTAAACGGACGTTCTTCAAGAAGCAGCTCCCCTGCCTCTATCTTGGAGAAATCAAGGATATCATTAATAAGGCCAAGAAGAAGTTCAGAAGAGTTAATGACTGTTTTCAGATAATTTTTCTGCTGTTCATCAAGCTTGGTATCCATGAGGAGATGACTCATGCCTATGATGGCGTTAAGTGGCGTCCTGATCTCATGGCTCATGTTGGCAAGAAAATCCCCCTTGGCCCTGCTTGCCTCCTCCGCCCTGTCCCTGGCGCATATAAGATCATCCTCCATCTTTTTTATTTTTGTTATGTCATGAAACACCCATACAGTATCCAGTTCCTCCGTATTGTCGATATCCACAGCAGAGGCCAGAACATGAAACCACCTGCCTCTGAACTGATGTTCAAACTCGGCGATGTCTCCACTTAGCAGGACCGGATACCACTTCCTGCCAAAGGCCTCCCACTCTTCTTCGGAATCATAAAGGATTTTTGTCTGCCTGCCTTCAAGATCACTGGCAGACATTCCAAAACTTTCCGCAAAGGATGTATTGACCTTTAAAATGCGGCGGTTTCTTACATGGATGATACCGGCTTCCACATGTTCCATAATGAGTTCCAGTTCTGTCACATTCTTCTGCAACTCATCTTCAAGAGCCACCAGCTCTGTAATATCATCCTTGATGGCAATATAGTGCCTTATCTCTCCATGGGTATCTCTCACCGGCGCGATTACAGCGTTCTCCCAGAAACGGGTGCCGTCCTTTTTTCGGTTGCATATCCGGTTTCTCCAGACATTACCTGACGAAATTGTTGACCACAGTTCCTTGTAAAACTCATCGTCGTGCACACCACTTTTGAGAATCCTTGGATTCTGCCCCAGGACATCACGGGCAGTATAGCCTGTTATATTGGTAAAGGCCGGGTTGACATACTCTATCCTGCCTCTGATATCAGTAATTACAATATTGGTAGGGCTTTGTGACAGGGCGGTTTCAAGCACGCGCAACCTGTCCGCGTCCCTTAAGCCTTTTCTCAGATCAACCACAAAGGCGTAACAGAAGCTGCCCATATCCGGATCGTTGTCAATGTGCAGGTCGCATATCACAGGCACATCCTCGCCATAACGCCCCACAAGGCTGAGATGCATCGCCAAATCAACGGACTGGCCGTTATAGTCAATGTTTGAAAACTGGATACGGTCAACAGGGTCAACCAGATCGGCAAATGGAATGCCTATTATTTCGTCAACATCCATATCAACCATTTCGGCAAAACGTCTGTTCACCTCTTTTATCACCAGAGACGGCGGTTCCATTATCAGAAAACCGTTTCTGTTGTTGCTGACAAATTTTTCAAGTCTGTAGGTAGTTACCTCTTTAATAGTGCGTTCATTTACAAGACGATCCTGCTGTTTTTTTATACCGTAAGCCATGAAACAGAGAAACAGTATGACCACAAAAAAGGCCGCATCCATCAGCATGATGGTATGTTTCAATGCGACAACAGAAGAGGGGGTATAATCTGAAGATATGCCCACCAGTATGTCAAAGGTGCCATTTATGACAGGGAAAAAGGCAAAACGGTATCCGGCGCCGTAATTATTTTTAACCAGCACCATTTTCTCGCAACCCTGTTCCCTGACAGTGGTCCATATCTCAGGCGGAAAAGGCAACTCACCTATAGTCATCCCCTCAAACTGCCTCCTCTTACGCATCTTTTCCACCTGTTCAGGCCCCATCCTGCCAAAGGTATAAAGGGAGGTGGTATCAGGAGAGATCAGCACCGAGCCGGAAGCCACAATCCACATTGAGAAGCCATGGCCCTGACGGATTCGCAGGGAAGATACAAGGGTGAGCGGATCAAGCTTCAGCACCATGACACCCCTTACCTTGCCGTGCACCTTGACCCGGCGCGATATATACAGGCCGAGTTGACGGGAAGTCACGCCCATGGCCAGGTAAGCGCCACTGCCATTTTTCATGGCATCCTTGAAATATGGCCTGAAACCGTAATTCTTGTTCTCAAATCTCGGGTCGGTAGAGGCAACGCATCGGCCTTCAACATCCATGAGATATACTGTCAGCAGGTCACCGGCTTCCCTTATACTTTCAAAATAGAGGTGTGCGTCATCAATAAGTGAGGGGTTGTCTTCCGCCCCTCCTTCCCCGGCAACAAGCTGCCTGACCACAGGAGAAACCGCAAGCATGTCAGCAGTACGCCACAGGATATGAATATCTTTTTTTAATGCCGCAATATCCTCCTGTACCTTGGCGTCAATCAACGACAGGTTATGTTCCTTA